>CBFGYW010000031.1:0-10951 GCA_965653085.1 uncultured Salinimicrobium sp. | reverse complement strand
GAAAGGTATAGAATGAAATACCTACAGGAAGAATGATATTAAGAGTAGACAGGTTGGAGCTGATACCAATACTTCCCCAGGCTTCTACCCAACTGTCGATGAAGAAATTATAATATTTAAAGAAAGCAAGGAGGCCCAGGTTGGATAACAGGCTGATGTACAACCAGGTTCTTCTCGTTCCCTTCGATTTTCCTTCCATCTGAAGGCCGGCAGTATAATCGATCAAGCTACTAAGGGCAATCAGGAAGAGGAACCGGTAATCCCACCAGCCGTAGAAGGTGTAGCTGGCAATCAACAGGAGTATGTTCTGGAAATGTCTGGATTTTTTGAAAACCCAGTAGAGGTAAAAAATAACCGTGAGAAAAAGGAAAAAGGTGAGAGAGTTAAAACTCATGTGATCACTGTTCTATTTCTCTTTTTTGTCTATAAAACATTTGGACCGCATAAAGAATTAACAAAAGTTCTATAGCTGCCTGTGGCATGCGGAATCTAAATCCGGAATACGTTACTGTGGTAATCGCGACAGTGGCTACTAGTAAACCGAAAATCAGACTTCTAATAATTTTATTGCTATCTCTAAACAGAATATACAGAATTGCGATAAGGGTCAATATTTGAAACACCATTCTTCCAAATTCAAGAACGCCCGGTTTTGGGGTTTCTGGAATAGGATTAAAAGCACTGCTTAATTTCTTTGTAATAATGGGAAGAATTAATTGCGGATGAGTTTTTATGAAAGATTTTGTGGCTTCCTGATAAAGCTTCATCTTTTCGACTTCATCATAATTTTTTGATTTGTCATAAATAAAATCCTTAAGAACCAGGGATTCATCAGCAAGGTCTCCCTTTGTATTGGTGTGTTCAGAAGGTACTTTTTCATTCCAGCCTTTTGCCATGACAACTCCAGAAGAGGTGGTCAACACTATTTCGGATGTATTAAGTGTAAGAAAGTTACGTACTATCCAGAGAGATACGATTCCGCAGCAGAGAATAGCGGAAAGTATTACAGTTTTGAACTTTATATTCTTGTATATAAAAAGAATTCCCCAAACTATAAACGGCAGAAATATATAATACGGATGGCAGAGGATGAAGATTCCTGCTATCAGTGCTTGAGGCCAAAACGAGGTTTTGTTCAGGAGAAATTTCAATAAGAGATAAATCCAAAAGCTAAGGAAGAAAAAAGTTATGGGTTCAGAAAGAAAAGTTCTGGAATATAGTTGCCAAGCCGGACTTACACAATAAAGGAAGACCCCTATAGCTAAAGAAGTTCTTTTAAAATTCAATAATTTTAGCGTTTTGTAGAACAGGAAAGTTCCCAGAAGATGGAGGAGAAATTTAAAGATGAGAACGTAGGTGAGGTTGTAACCGAAGATTAAAAAAATTCCTGCGATTAGGAAGGGCCAGATAGGTGGGCGCCAAGTACTGTGACTGGAGAACATTAAGGTCCCTTCCACTTGACCTTTTTTAAAAGAATCAGAGAGTCCAATTTCGGTAAAACTTTGTCCGTATTTTTGAAATTCCGATAAGCTGGTGCCTATACTGATGAATTCTTCCGCATCTCCTTCTGAGGAAAATTTTAATGAATTTGCTACATAGAAATTGTATCCCAAAATTATGGTAGCACTAATTCCTAAAATCACCTGGATGAATTTTAAATTTTTGAAGGTCATCGTGCGAAGGTGTTGTATTTTAACACACACCAAAGAGCCCTGAAGCCATCTTTCCAATTAATTTTCTTGCCTTCTTCATAGGTTCTACCATAGTAGGAAATTCCGACTTCATAAATTCTAATTTTCGGAATTCTACTTATTCTTGCAGTTAGTTCGGGCTCAATTCCAAATCTTTTCTCTTTCAATTCCAAATCTTTCAGAATTGAAAACCGAAATATTTTGAATCCGGTTTCCATGTCGGTTAGATTGAGATTTGTAAGAGCATTGCTGAGGGTCGTGAGAAATTTATTTCCTATAGTATGCCAGAAAAATAAAATTCTATGAGGATTCCCGCCCATAAACCTGGAGCCGTATACCACATCTGCCTTCCCGTCTAAAAGAGGCTTGAGTAGAATGGGGTACTCTGAAGGATCATACTCTAAATCGGCATCCTGAATGATGAGGTAGTCCCCCGTAGCCAATTCAATTCCTTTTTTTAGGGCAGCTCCTTTTCCGGAATTTACAAAAAGGGAATATAAAACAATGTTTTCCTGCGGATTTGCGTCGCGAAATAATTCTACCAATTCTTTAGTTTTATCTGTGGAACAGTCATTGATGATCAAAATTTCTTTTCGAACAGGTAGAATAAGCTCGGAAAGGGCTTTAAGAAGTGGAGTAATGGTCGCTTCTTCATTAAATGCCGGAATGAGAATGGATAGTTTTTCCAAGACTTAAGTTTTAAGACAAATATATATTTTTATTAAGAAGGAATTATAATTTAGATTTGAGAGGTAATTTTGTAAATATGGATGATGAAAACCAAGAAAAAAATAGACTTCATTATGAAAAACTTTATTCAAATTTTCCAGTAGAGAATATTCTTTATTGGGTGAAAAACTTAAAAATATTTTTGGATTCCGCCATAAGTACTGATCTAAGTTGGCATGCACTCTATCAGCGGGATTTTAAAAGGAAATTATATGGGAAAAAAGTTTTAGAAATGGGTTGTGGTGATTGCACTAATGCAGCGGTAATGGCTGCCCTTGGGGCAAGGGTATATGCAAACGACATTGCCGCGGCAAGCGGGCAAATTATAAAAAAATTGAATGAAGAGCATAATTTCGAACATCCTATAATTTTTGTGGAAGGTGATTTTTTAGATAACAAACTCTCCGGAAAGAGTTTTGATTATGTTGTGGGAAAAGCCTTTCTCCATCATTTAACTTTGCCAACAGAAGAAAAATTTCTAATGGAGGCCGCAAGACTTTTAAAACCGGAAGGGGAAGCTCGATTTTTTGAGCCTGCGGTAAATTCAAAGGTCCTTGATATTATAAGATGGTACATACCTGTTAAAGGACGCCCTTCTAAATTAAACAAGAGGGCCTACGGAATTTGGAAAGAAAAAGATCCCCACCCTGAGCGATCCTTCAGTTCCCGACATTGGGAAAAGGCGGGAAAAAAATTTTTTAGAGAAGTTGAAATAGTTCCAGTAGGAACCCTGGAAAGATTCAATAAATTTGTTTACCAAAAAGAGAAGAATATTAAATTCAGGCAATTGGCTTTAAAGGTAGAAAAAAAATTACCTTCAGCACTTAATCGCTCATTTGCACGAAGTCAATTACTAATTTATTCACTTCCAAAGTGAGTAAATTTTTAAGGTAAAAATTTTCCATTTATAGAGTTGAAAAAATTAAATCTATTTAAAATTAAGATCACTTCCGGTGAAATGAGAAAAATCCTGAACCGGGAACTTAAGAAACCCTCAAATAGAGAATTTTTAAAGCTGTTTGATGACATTCGTGCCCTAGGTTCAGGATTTAATCTACAACGCCTTGGGAAAATATATAGGTCTGATAAAAGCGTTGGTCATTCTTATACGAAGCATTATCAGAAACATCTTAGGAGATTTAAGTTTAAAAAAATCAAATTACTTGAGATAGGGGTAGGTGGTTATTCAAACCCGGATTTAGGGGCAAATTCTCTTAGGATGTGGAAAAAATATTTTCCTTTCGGGAGAATTTATTCATTTGATATTTATGACAAAACTACCCTTCAAGAAGACAGAATAAAAATTTTTAAGGGGAGTCAGGTCGACCTTGTTTTTTTGGAAAAGGTGATTAAAGAGATAGGAGAGCTTGATATTGTCATTGATGACGGAAGTCATATAAATGAGCATGTCATAAAAACTTTTGAATTTCTTTTTCCCAAATTAAAAGATGGTGGGGTTTATATTATTGAGGACACCCAGACATCCTACTGGAAGGATTTTGGAGGAGATAGTGAAAATTTAAAAAACCCTACTACTTTAATGAATTATTTCAAGTCTCTAACGGATTCGATTAATTTTAAGGAATTTGAAAAGGAAAATTACAGCCCAACCTATTTTGATGAAAATATTGTATCAATGTACTTCTACCACAACCTTCTAATAATCACGAAGGGTGATAATAAGGAGGAATCGAATATCATGAGGAATGGGCGAAAGAGATACAAAAATTAAATTTAGGTTAAGAAGTAGATATGAATAAGAGTAAGATTTACAATAAAATGAACAAGATTGGTTTCAATAATTATTCCCACATATAATCGGGTATCACTTTTGGGCAATACGCTTGATTCCGTGATTAAACAGTCTTATACAAATTGGGAATGTATAGTCGTGGATGACGGGTCAACAGATTATACCTCAGAGTTAATGGAATTTTACTGTAATCGTTTTCCATCCATAAGATATATAATCAGACCACAAAATATGATAAAAGGTGCCAATACTTGTCGGAATATTGGTTTTAAGGAAAGTAATGGAATTTACATAAAATGGTTTGATAGTGATGATATTCTTTTACCTGACGCATTAGAAAAGCAAATAACACATTTGCTATTTAATGAAAAATTGGATGTTTCCATGTCATTTGCAATTTCTTTTGAGAAAAATTTAGAAAACCATAGGATAGCCAAACCGAGAAAAACCAGTTCTCAGGATGTGATCTTTGATTATCTTTTAGGAGATTTATTTTTTAGTGTTGGGGGTGGATTATGGCATAAGAAATTTTTGACAGGTCGAAAAATCTTTTTTAACGAAAACCTTTTTAAACTTCAGGATACTGAATTCCATTACAAATTATTGTTGCAGGGATTGAATTTTGAGTTTCTAGAGACGCCAGTAGTAATGTACAGACGGGGGCATAATGACAGGATCACCACGAAATTTGATTACAGAAATTTATTATCCACCTTTGATTATTATTACTTTACCCTGAAAACTGCAAAATGCATTGAGCCTAATAATATTGTTGCATTGAAGCTACATCTAATTAATACTATCAGTCAACTTTATTGTGAACTAATTAGAAAACGAGGTTCCTTTATAAGCAGAAGCCGTGGTGCAATAAATTATGGCAGTCGTTTTTTGGATAGTTTACAGACGATTAAGGTCAAAAATATTTATTATCTGAATTTCTTTTTTGGGATATTAATTACGGTAATTTTTAAAGGACGAGGAGCAGGGCTGTTACAAATAGACAAAAAAGGATTAAAGGTTCGGGTAGATGAAGAATTTATTTATAAATAAAATTGTGGAAAGTAATCAACATGAATGGCTCTATGAAATAACTCCGAAACGGAAGTTTATAGATCTTAATTTTAAAGAAATTTGGCGCTATAAGGATCTGTTATTCCTTTTTGTGAAAAGGAATATAGTTACGGTATATAAACAGACCATACTTGGTCCACTTTGGTATTTTATACAGCCAATGTTCACTGCTATAACTTTTACACTTGTCTTTAATAATATTGCCAACATTCCTACAGGAGGTGTACCTCCGTTTTTATTTCATTTAACCGGAATTACTGCCTGGAACTATTTTTCCCAATGTCTTACAGGTACCTCCAGTACTTTTACGGCTAATGCGGGACTTTTTGGAAAAGTATATTTTCCCAGAGTCATTATGCCCTTGGCCAATGTAATTACCAATCTTTTTAAATTTGGGATCCAACTTTTGATACTTATCGTCACATATGTATATCTAATATGGACTGGTGTCGAAATTAGTCCCAATGGAAATCTGATCCTTTTCCCTGTATATGTTTTTATAATGGCCTTAATAGGTTTAGGTGCCGGAATGATGATTTCGTCTTTAACCACAAAATACAGGGATTTCACTGTATTGCTTGGCTTTGCCACATCACTTTTGGTATATCTCTCTGCCGTTCCGTATCCTTTGGCCGAGGTGAAAGATAAGATGCCGGAATTTGCCTGGATAGTGGAATTCAATCCCTTGACGTATGTTATTGAAGGTTTCCGTTATATGATACTCAATACGGGAAGCTTTAGCTGGGGAGGAATGTTCTATTCGTTTAGTGTGGCCATTTGGTTGTTTTTGATCGGTTTAGTAATTTTTAATCGGACAGAAAAAAATTTCATAGACACAGTGTAAGCAATAACTTATTTCAAGTTTCCATCACGGCTTAGAAGGGAAATTTCTGTTATATTGCCGGTTAAGAAATAAGACGGATGGGAGCCATTTTTAAAGCAGAGAATATCTCAAAACAATATCGTTTAGGTTTAGTGGGAACGGGCACTTTAAATGATGATTTTAAGCGTTGGTGGTATCGTATTCAAGGTAAGGAAGATCCCTTTTTAAAAGTTGGTGCCGTCAATGATCGTGGGGCCACGGCAAATGAAGACTATGTTTGGGCTCTACGGGATATCAATTTTGAGGTTAATCACGGAGAGGTATTGGGGATTATCGGTAAGAATGGTGCGGGGAAATCAACTTTGTTAAAGATCTTGTCGAGAGTTACTTCCCCTACTACAGGAAGTATAAAAACCCGAGGAAGAATTGCATCCCTTCTGGAGATCGGTACTGGTTTTCATGGAGAACTTACTGGGCGAGAAAATATCTTTTTGAACGGTGCAGTGTTGGGAATGTCGAAAACTGAAATTAAGAGTAAGCTAGATGAAATTATTGCCTTCTCTGGATGTGAGATGTATATAGATACCCCCGTTAAAAGATACAGCAGTGGAATGACGGTTCGATTAGGCTTTGCGGTGGCTGCTCATTTGGAACCTGAAATTTTAGTGATAGATGAGGTATTAGCTGTAGGGGATGCTGAATTTCAAAAAAAGGCAATTGGTAAAATGCAGGATCTTTCGACTGGGGAAGGGCGTACTGTATTGTTTGTAAGCCATAATATGGGGAGTATTAAATCCCTTTGCTCAAGAGGTTTGGTGTTAAGTAAAGGAAACCTTTCTTTCGAAGGAAAAGTTTCTGACTGTATTGATTATTACATGAATCAGGATATAAATGAAATTTCTACAGGTATTATAAATTTTGAAAATGAAATTCTTGGAGATGATGATATCCGTTTATTAGAATTCTCAGTTTCAGACGTTGAAGGCAGGATAAGAACAACCTTTTCCCAGTCTGAGGAAATAGTGGTAAGACTTAGATTTGAAGCATACAAGAATCTTTCAGGTATGCGGGTAAATATTAGATTGAAAACCATGGATGATGAAATAGTGTTTATGTCGAGTTCCCATCAGCTCACAAAAAATAATATGTTTAAAGGAATTCATACTTTGGAGATGAGAATTCCTTTTTTTCTTTTAAACAACAGGAGATATATCCTAAATATGAATGCAGGTATTCCTGGTTATAAATATATAATACGACCTAAAGATATTCTCTATTTAGATATAATTAGTGAAAATTCGGGAGGATCCGACTTTGTTGAGAAATGGCCTGGATATATTGCACCTAGATTAGAATGGAATTATGTTCAATAAATTAAAGTGGAAAGAATTTCTACTCCGTCGTCTGAGGATTAACGAAAGAGCTTTAGCAATCGCTCGAACTATTATATCGAGTGAACAATATCTTCCTATAAATGAAACTCAAAAGGATGATATTTTTATTGCGGCGTACCCAAAATCCGGTGTTACCTGGATGCAGAATTTAATTGCATGTCTTCTTTTAGGAGCAAATCCTGACAAAATAACTCCTAGAATCGTAAATGAATTAGTTCCGGATGTTCACGCTAAAAAATACTATAAAAGGTTTTTTTCAAGAATGATTTTTAAAACCCATTTTCTGCCACAGCCTGAATATCGTAAAGTAATCCATTTAATTAGGGACGGTCGGGATTCATTGGTCTCATATTATCATTATAATAAGCTTAATGGAAAAAAAGGATATAGTTTGGATGAAATGATTAACAAAAATGGTTGCGTGTGGCCATGTAGATGGGCTGAACATTCGGAGTTATGGAGTAAAAATCCTTATCAGGCAGAAATATTGCTGGTTCGTTACGAAGACTTGATATTGAGGCCAATAGTCGAAATGAAAAGGATTTCTGACTTCTGTAATGAAAATATAAAAGAAGAATTGTTAGAGGAGATTATAAAAAACAATAATATAAATATCTTAAGAAATAAAGTTGCTGAACAGGGATGGGATTACAGTAGTGCTTTTGGAAAAGATTCTCCACGTTTTTTTAGGAAGGGTATTGTAGGGGATTATAAAAACATCTTAGATATAGATCAAATTCAAAAATTCGAAGCGTATTCTAAAGAGATGCTTCTTAAATATAATTATGACATATAAAGAAATTAAAAGGAGCCTCAAATTTTTATTAAAAGGAAAAAGACCCCCTTCCAAGAAAGAATTACTAAAATTAATTAAAACCGTTAGACCAGTTCTTACGAATTATGAATTGATTCGATTGGGTGGTGAGGCTGATGGAGGTTATCTTGCACCTGACGATTTAAAAGGAATATCTGCCTGCTTTTCTCCAGGGGTAGGTAATATTTCCGAGTTTGAAAAAGATTGCCAGGGAAAAGGAATGGAGATTTTTATGGCTGATGCCTCGGTTCAAGATCCTTTTCCCAATTCTAATTATTTTCACTTCATTAAGAAAAATCTAGGGGTAAAAGATAATGATCAGGAGGTTTCTTTATTGGGATGGATTAAAAGTAACGGAATGGATAGAAATTCCAACTTACTCTTACAAATGGATATTGAGGGAGCAGAATACAAAATATTAGAAAAAACTTCAGATAAAGTTCTAAAACAATTTCGAATAATAGTAGTGGAATTCCATTACCTAGATGGAATGAGAGAAAGGGTTATGTTTAATTCCATTAAGAAAGCTTTCCAGAAATTATTAAAAAACCACATTTGTGTGCATATACATCCTAATAACTGTTGTGGAATTAAACAGGTAAAAGGGATAAAAATACCGACTGTTGCAGAATTTACCTTTTTGCGAAGAGATCGTATTTACAAAATGGAAAAGCCTGGAAGTTTCCCACATAAGCTAGATAGGGATAACACAGAAAATCTTCCAATAGTTCTTCCTCAAGTCTGGTATGAATCTAAGTAAGAATATAATGAAACGTGCATTAATAACTGGAATTACTGGCCAAGATGGAGCGTATTTAGCCGAGCTTTTGCTTTCCAAAGGTTATGAGGTTCATGGGATCAAACGTCGGGCTTCCTCTTTTAATACCGAAAGAATTGACCACCTGTATCAAGACCCTCACGAAAAGAATGTTCGTTTTAAATTGCACTATGGTGATCTGAGTGACTCCATGAACCTTACCCGGATTATTCAGGAGGTTCAACCCGAAGAGATTTATAACTTGGGGGCCATGTCTCACGTGAAAGTGAGTTTTGATAGCCCGGAATATACCGCCAATATTGATGGTTTAGGGACTTTGCGAATTTTAGAGGCGGTTCGATTACTAGGGCTGACCAAGAAGACGCGAATATATCAAGCTTCTACTTCAGAATTATATGGAATGGTACAACAAGTGCCACAAACGGAAAAGACTCCATTTTATCCCAGGAGCCCTTATGGAGTAGCTAAGTTATATGCCTATTGGATTACCGTCAATTATAGAGAGGCCTATAAAATGTACGCCTGCAATGGGATTTTGTTCAATCATGAATCACCTTTAAGAGGAGAAACCTTTGTAAGTCGAAAGATTACCAGGGCGACTGCAAGAATTGCACTAGGTTTGCAGGAAACACTTTTTTTAGGAAATCTCGATGCGCAAAGAGATTGGGGACATTCTAAGGACTATGTGGAAGCAATGTGGCTCATGTTGCAGGAAGATCAACCCGATGATTATGTTATTGCTACAGGGGTTAGTTCTTCAGTAAGGGAATTTGTGGTAAAAGCTTTTGCGGAAGTAGGGGTTAATCTTGAGTTTTCAGGGGAAGGGGCAGCGGAGGTAGGTCGTATAAGGTCTTGTTCAAATCCAGAATACCAGTTGGCAGTGGGTCAAGAAGTTGTGAAAATTGACAGTAGTTATTTTCGCCCAACGGAAGTGGAACATTTGATAGGTGATGCGTCGAAATGCCGACAAAAACTTGGTTGGACACCAAAATACTCCCTATCCGAATTAATTAAAGAGATGATGGAATCGGATCTGAAATTGTTTAGAAGAGAGAAATACCTCAAAGAAGGAGGGCACGACATCTTAAATTACCACGAATAGCCTTATGGAGAAGGAGGCCAAAATATATATAGCAGGCCATAATGGAATGGTAGGATCGGCCATTTCGAGTCGATTGAAGGGAGAGGGATACCAAAATCTTATTGTACGAGACTCAAGAGAATTAGACCTTACAAATCAACAAGCAGTTTTCGATTTTTTTAAATCGGAAAAACCCGAATATGTTTTTCTGGCTGCTGCTAAGGTGGGTGGAATCCAGGCCAATAACACCTATAGGGCCCAGTTTCTTTATGAAAATTTAATGATTCAGAATAATGTCATTCATCAGAGTTACTTGTTTGGAGTGAAAAAACTGTTGTTCCTGGCTTCATCCTGTATTTACCCTAAATTTGCTCCCCAGCCTATCAAGGAAGAATTTTTATTAACTGGGAAATTAGAGCCTACAAACGAGCCATATGCCATTGCGAAACTGGCTGGAGTCAAATTATGTGAGAATTATAACCGACAGTATGGTTGTAATTTCATTTCAGTTATGCCAACCAATCTATATGGACCAAATGACAATTATGACCTAGAGACAGCCCATGTATTGCCTGCACTCCTGAGAAAGTTTCATGAGGCAAAGAAAGGTAACATTCTTTGTGTTGAATTGTGGGGTACAGGAAGCCCAAGAAGAGAGTTTTTGCATGTGGACGATCTATCAGAAGCCTGTCTATATTTAATGCTTACATACGAAGGAAATATTAGTGTTAATATAGGTACCGGCAACGATATTTCTATCAAGGAACTAGCAATATTGATAAAAAATATTGTAGGATATTTAGGAAATATTATGTGG
>CBFGYW010000030.1:0-10975 GCA_965653085.1 uncultured Salinimicrobium sp. | reverse complement strand
ATGTCTCCTATTTCAACGGCTTTACCAACAATTCAAATTCCAATGTGAATCTGGGCCAGGCGGGAGCTGTATTTGTTTTCAACAGCCGGAATCCGGAAAACTCATGGAGAAAATTCACCTTGGGAATCAATTATTCCACCAGCAAGAACTTTGAGAATGAATTTGTGGCCGCGGGGACTGGAAACACCTCTATCGACAGCTATTTCCTGGGTTATGCCAATGGCATTCCGCTGGATCTTCTGGAACCATTGGACAATGAATCCATTGCCGAGCTTTATTCCTATCTGGGCAGCAATGAGGGCTTTGGAGCACAGCAGGCAATGCTGGGATACCAAGGCTTCATAATCAATTCCACCGACCCCGGAAACTTTGAAAGCACTACCTACACTTCCGCAATCGCACCGGGAACCTTTCAGCAGGAATACGCTTATGCGGCCACCGGCCTGAATGGAAAATTCTCCTTCAATTTTGCCACTCAGTTTGAGGATAACCTTTATCTGGGATTAAACCTGAACAGTCATTTCCTGAATTACGATAAAACGACTTCCTATCTGGAACTGAACAATAATGCGGGAAGTGAGATCAACGAAGTATATTTTGAAAACAGCCTGAGCACAAATGGAAGCGGGTTTTCCTTCCAGTTGGGAGGGATCGCAAAACTAGGGTCCAGCGTACGGGTTGGGGCAGCCTATGAGTCGCCTACCTGGTTCAAGATTTCTGAAGAAACCACGGAATACCTGGAAAACTATAGCAACGAGTTTGGGGAAGCGGTAGTTAATCCAAATGTCATCAATATCTATCCCAATTATAAACTACAGACTCCGGGCAAGTACACGGGTAGTATTGCCGTATTGTTTGGAGCCAATGGGTTATTGAGTTTTGACTATTCCTATAAGGATTATTCCTCCACTAAATTCAAACCTACTTCTGATCCCGACTTCGCCTTTCAGAATGACCTGATGGCGGATCAGCTGAAAGGAGCCTCCACCTTCAGACTGGGAGGAGAGTACAGGCTGCAGAACTGGAGCCTGAGAGGTGGCTACAGGATCGAGGAAAGCCCTTATACTAATGACAATCTTATGGGCGACCTGAATGGATATTCCCTTGGACTTGGCTATAATTTCGGAAACATAAAACTTGACCTTGCCTACGATCATGCTCAACAGGAAAGGAGCTATCAGTTATTCCCTGTCCCTGTAGGCCTTACCAACAGTGCGATGATTGATGAAGACAATTCCAATGTTACCCTGACCCTGAGCTTCGGGATTTAATATAAGACACCCTTTCAAGCCACGAATTCACGAATAACAAATCTTTATTCGGGTATTCGTGGCTTTTTTATATCCCCTCCTTTCAGAAAAACCTGTTCCATTAAAATTAATGTCGAGATATGGGGTTTCGGGATACAATTTTCGGTCGATTCCACCCCTTGTTTAGAGATAAAAAAAACTTTTTAAATATGTATCTTTGCTAGCTTAAACAATAGTTTTTCGACTATTCTTAATCACAATTATGGAAAAAGATATTATAGACGACGCTCTTGAGGAAATGGGAGATGCTTTTGTTAGTCCGAACACCGAGACGCCGATGCGCAGTGATGCCTTTGACAAAACGGATGAAGAAAAGATAGAGATCATCCAGGAGAATGTAAGGGAGATCATGAATACTCTGGGACTGGACCTTACCGATGACAGTCTGAAAGGCACCCCAAAACGTGTTGCCAAGATGTTCGTCAATGAGATTTTTGGAGGTTTGCACCCCAAAGGAAAACCCAAGGCTTCTACTTTCCAGAATAAATACAAATATGGGGAAATGCTGGTTGAGAAAAATATCACCCTGTACTCTACCTGTGAGCACCATCTGCTTCCTATAGTTGGAAAAGCCCACGTTGGCTATATCTCCAATGGGACCGTGGTAGGTTTATCAAAAATGAACCGGATCGTCGACTATTATGCAAAAAGGCCTCAGGTCCAGGAGCGGCTGACGATGCAGATCGTTAAGGAGCTTCAGGAAGTATTGGGTACAGAAGACGTGGCCTGTGTCATAGATGCAAAACACCTATGCGTGAACAGCCGCGGGATTCGTGATATTGAGAGCAGCACTGTGACCAGCGAATACGGCGGAAGGTTCAAGGATCCCGAGGCAAGAAGGGATTTCCTGGACTACATTAACCTCGATACCGATTTTTAATTTCAGTTGAAGTAATCTTTCCAGTACTATATGGCACTATACAAGCAGCAGGTTCTAAAAGTTTATAATTCCATATCAGGAGAAAAAGAAGAGTTTAAACCTTTAAATGAAGGACACGTTGGAATGTATGTTTGCGGCCCCACCGTGTACAGCAATGTTCACCTTGGCAACTGCCGCACCTTCATTTCCTTTGACCTTGTTTTCAGATATCTGAAGCACCTGGGCTATAAAGTGCGCTACGTAAGAAATATTACCGACGCCGGGCATCTTGAGAATGATGCAGATTCGGGAGAGGACAGGATTGCAAAAAAGGCACGGCTGGAGCAGATCGAGCCTATGGAAGTGGTGCAGCGTTACACTGTCGATTTCCACAACATCCTTCAGAAATTCAACAACCTGCCCCCTAGTATCGAACCCACTGCCACCGGGCATATCGTGGAGCAGATCGAGATCATCAAAGAGATCCTGGAAAAAGGCTATGCATATGAGGCCAACGGATCGGTGTATTTTGACGTACTGAAGTTTAATGAGACCCACGAATACGGAAAACTCAGCGGCAGGAAGCTGGAAGACATGATCCCCAACACCAGGGAGCTTGCTGCGCAGAGCGATAAGAAGAATCCGCAGGATTTCGCCCTCTGGAAAAAGGCAGAGCCACAGCACATAATGCGCTGGCCCTCCCCCTGGAGTGACGGATTTCCGGGCTGGCACCTGGAATGTACGGTGATGAGCTCAAAATACCTGGGAGAGGAATTTGATATCCACGGCGGGGGAATGGACCTGAAGTTCCCGCACCACGAATGCGAGATCGCCCAGGGCGAAGCGGCAACGGGGAAATCTCCCGTACACTACTGGATGCACGCCAATATGCTTACCCTCAACGGAAAGAAAATGGCCAAAAGCACCGGCAACTTCATTCTTCCTACTGAACTGTTCACCGGAGAGAATGACATCCTTGGAAAGGCTTACCTGCCCAGCGTTGTTCGCTTCTTTATGCTGCAGGCCAACTACCGAAGCATCCTTGACTTTTCAGACGAAGCCCTTTCCGCAAGTGAAAAAGGCTTTAACCGATTAATGGATGCCTACCACCTCCTGGAAGAGCTGCCAACTGAAGGTTCCAGCTCCTTCAACATTCAGGAATGGAAGCAGAAATGTTATGATTCCATGAACGACGACTTCAACAGCCCCATCCTTATCGCTCAATTATTTGAGGCTGTAAAGCAAATAAACAGCATTAAGGAAGGAAAGGCGAGCATAACAACGGAAGACCTTCAGGAATTGAGAAAGACCATGAGCGACTTCCTATTCGAGGTCCTGGGGCTTGTGGACATAGAAGCCGCCAATGATACTTCATTTGATAGGTTATCAGGTACCGTAGACCTTCTGATAAAGCTCAGGGCTGAAGCCAGAGCCAACAAGGATTTCGCTACCAGTGACAGGATAAGGGATGAACTGGCACAGCTGGGGATTGAACTCAAGGACGGCAAGGACGGGACGGTTTTTTCCGTCAACTAGGAAAAGATGCTGCCACTAATTCACGACTCTTATAGTAAAATATTCGTGTATTCTTGGCTTACAGGTACTAACAATAACCGCCACCTATGCTGAAAAAATGGCTCTCATACCCGCTGATAGGTTTGGTGAAATTTTACCAGCACTTTATATCTCCCCTCACGCCCTCGGTTTGCAGGTATACCCCCACCTGCTCCCAATACACCCTTGAGGCTATTAAAAAGTACGGCCCCTTCAAGGGCACCTGGCTTGGCATAAAACGCATTGCCCGCTGCCAGCCCTGGGGTGGTTCAGGTTACGATCCCGTGCCCTAGAGAACTTCCCACGGAAATTCAATTCGGATTACAACAAATCCGTATATTTACATCAAATCATAAAATTTCCACATGTTCTTCAATAAAATATTTTGGAATGCCCCGGAGGGTATAGACCTCGGGTTCCTTACCATCCACTATTACAGCCTGATGTTCGTGATCGCTTTTACGCTGGGATGGTACCTGATGAAAAACATTTACAATCGCGAAGGGGTGCCGCTTGAAAAACTGGATTCCCTTTTTGTATATACGGTTATTGCAACCCTTGTAGGTGCCCGATTGGGTCACGTATTCTTCTATGACTGGGATTATTTTCAGGATCACCTATTGGAGATCTTCCTCCCCGTTCGATTTGAACCCGAATTTGAATTCACCGGCTTCCGAGGGCTGGCCAGCCACGGTGCCGCAATAGGCATTATCATCGCAATGTATCTCTACAAGCGGAATGTCCTGGATAAACCTGTGCTATGGGTTCTGGACCGGATCGTGATCCCTGTAGCTTCCGGAGGTATATTTGTACGGATTGGAAATTTCATGAACTCCGAGATCATTGGAAAACCCACCAACAGCGATTTTGGGGTGGTATTTGTGGATCTGGGAGAAGATTTCGCAAGACACCCTGCCCAGCTATATGAAGCCTTCTGCTACCTCATTGTATTCATCATCCTGTGGTGGACCTACTGGAAGACAGATAAACGAAAGAAATTGGGATTCCTCTTCGGCTTATTCCTGGTACTGCTATGGACAGTAAGATTCCTGGTGGAATTCCTCAAGGAACCACAGGTGGGTGAAAGAGCCACCTGGGCGCTTAATACTGGCCAGTTGTTGAGTATTCCGTTCATACTTATTGGTTTCTATTTTATGTTTCGTCCTTCAAAAACTTCAGAGAAATGAAAAAGACAAGGTATTTTTTAAGCGTACTGTTTCTGGCTGGAATGTTTACAGCCTGCGAAAAGGATTCAGAAAAAGAGAACATAGAGACTGATCCTATTGTTTTTAAAAAAGAGGGAGAGCTGAGCATCTTAAAGCCCTCAGGAGAGGTTTACAAGGAGCTGGATATCGAGATCGCCGACAATAATTACGAAAGGCAGACAGGGCTTATGTATCGCGAGAGCATGCAGGATAGTCAGGGGATGTTATTTATTTTTGAAGATGCAGCCCCGAGGTTCTTCTATATGAAAAACACGCATATCCCGCTAGATATCATCTACTTCGGCAGCGACAGTACGGCCGTGAGTTTTCAGGAAAATGCGGTTCCCATGGATGAATCTCCCCTTCCTTCCGGAGAACCTGCCCAGTTTGTTCTGGAGGTGAATGCAGGCCTGGTTGATGAATGGGAAATGGAAATTGGGGACAAAATAGACTTTGAGATCACTGAAAAGTAAAAAATGCGTGAAAGGACTTCGGAAAAGTCCGGCACACCTACTTAATTTCCTTCCTTCAGCAACCTCTTTGCCATGGGACTGATCGTTAGCCCCTGCACCAGAATGGAGAACACAACCACAAAGTAGGTCATTTCCAGCAATAAGGCCTTTTCAGCACCTTCCTCCAACTGGAGCACAAGTGCTATAGATACCCCTCCGCGAAGCGCCCCCCAGACCAGCATTGACAATGTTCCATTGCTGAATTTTCTCTGAAAGGGCACAATATAAAAAGGTATATATATGGAGGCAAATCGCGCCAGTAGCACCAGAACGATGCTGATGATGCTGATGTACCAATGGGAAAGAATGTCTGGGATGATTAACAGCTCAAACCCGATGAACAGGAACAGGATTGCATTTAGAACCTCGTCAAGAAGCTCCCAGAATTTGGAGAGATAATCCCTGGTGACGGGGGAAATGTTTCTTTTCTTCCCAACGTTTCCTATAATTAATCCTGCAATTACCATTGTTAAAGGCCCGGAGAAGTGGAAATAGCGGGCAACAAGATAACCTCCCATCACCACCGATAAGGTGATCAGGGCGGTAACATTGTATTCATCCACCTTGCGCATTGCCCGGGACGCACCCAGGCCCAGCAGCAGTCCCAGCAATAGGGCTCCGCCGGCCTCCTTCAGGAACAGCCAGCTTATCTCTCCAAAACTCATTTCTGCACCCGGAGTCTGCGCCAGTTGCAGGAGCACCGCAAACAATACCACCGCAACCCCATCATTGAAAAGAGATTCCCCGGTGATCTTTGTCTCTAGTGATTTAGGCACATTGGCTTTTTTCAGGATTCCCAGTACCGCGATAGGATCGGTAGGTGATATCAACACCCCGAACAACAGACAATAAATAAAAGAGAGCTGCTCCCCAAACAGGGGCACAATGTAATATAGCAAGCCTCCAATGACCAGGGAGGAGATCAGGACACTAATCGTGGAAAAGATGATTATAGGCCCGCGCTGCTGCCTTAAATCAGAGAAATTTACGTGGATGGCACCTGCAAAAAGAAGGAAGTTCAACATGGCCCCCATCAGCACTTCTGTGAAGTCGAATTCGTAGATCATTCTGGAGAATCCTTCCATTACTCACGGAAACACCTTTGTTCCGAAAAGCCTCACCAGCACTGAAACCAGAATGGAAATGACCATAATACCTATGGTCGTAGGCAGCTTCAGAAACCGGTGGTTCAGGTAGGCAAAAAAGGAGGCAAGGACAATAAGTACTGAAAAGGTGTAGTATAATTCCATATAATATTTTACAACTGTTTGTTTCTAATCCACTACCGACGCTTAGTAGGACCACTAAATTAAAAAAGGCTGCCTAATATGGCAGCCTTTTCAATATATTTTGAGAAAGCTTTGGAATTATTCTTCTATTCTTTTCTTCTCATCTTGCTTCCTCATGGTATCGAAAGTAATAGGAGTTGCAATAAAGATCGAAGAATATGTTCCCACAATCACCCCTACTATCAGGGCGAACATAAATCCTCTGATGCTTTCCCCTCCAAAGATGAAGATCGCAATAAGTACTACCAGGGTAGTCAAGGAAGTATTCAGAGTTCGGCTGATGGTACTGTTGATCGCAGAATTAATGTTCTGTCTTACCGACCAACCCGGATGCTCGTTGAAGTATTCCCTGATTCGGTCGAAGATAACAACCGTATCGTTCAGAGAGTAACCTACAACGGTAAGAATGGCTGCAATGAAAGCCTGATCGATCTCCATGTTGAAAGGCATGAACTTATAGGTAAGGGAGAAAACACCCAGAACGATAAGTACGTCGTGCATAAGTGCAGCTACCGCACCCAAACTGAACTGCCACTTTCTAAAACGCAGCAGGATGTAAAGGAAGATCACAACCAAAGATCCCAATACCGCCCAGATGGAGGCCTGTTTGATATCATCAGCAATGGAAGGTCCAACTTTAATGGATTGCATGATTCCGATTTCCTTATCCCCTTGCCCAACTGAAAACTCTTCCAGCGAAGTATCTGCAGGCAGGTATTTCTGAAGGGAAGTGTAAAGTTTTTCGACAATCTCTTCATCGACTTCGGTTCCTTCCTCTTCAACTTTATATTTTGTAGTGATCTTGATCTGGTTATCTCCTCCAAAGGTCTTGGCATCGGCACTTCCGAATTCGGCAACAAGATCATCCTCAATTTCAGTAGGGTTCACATTTTCAGCAAACCTCACGGTATAACTTCTACCTCCTACAAAGTCAACTCCCTGGTTAAGACCCTGGGTGAAAAGAGAACCTAAACTTATCAGGATCAGAATAGCTGAAACTACATAGGAAATCTTTCTCTTGACAATGAATTTGATATTGACATTTGCAAAAAGGTTTTTAGTCATTCCTGTAGCAAAGGAAAGTGATTTTCCTTTTACTCCGTAACCATCAATAAACAGTCTGGTGATGAAGATAGCAGTAAACAGAGAGGTAGCAATACCAATAAGTAAGGTGGTGGCAAATCCTTTGATCGGACCTGTTCCCAACACAAGTAGGATGATACCTGTTAGACCAGTGGTAATGTTTGCATCAAGAATGGAAGAAAGGGCGTTGCTGAAACCATCCTTAATGGCCTCTGCCTGTGCCTTTCCTTTACGTAGTTCTTCCCGGATACGTTCAAAGATAAGTACGTTAGCATCTACAGACATACCAATGGTTAAAACAATACCTGCAATACCGGGTAGAGTAAGCACAGCTCCAAGACCTGCAAGAATTCCGAAGATGAAGAGAATGTTTACAATCAGGGCCACATCAGCATAGACTCCTGCTTTTCCGTAGTAGAAGATCATATAAACTAACACCAGCCCTAAAGCAAGGATGAATGAAAGCATACCGGCGTCGATAGCCTCCTGCCCCAAAGATGGTCCCACTACCTCACTCTGAATGATATCTGCTGAAGCAGGAAGTTTACCTGCACGCAGAACGTTTGCTAAATCCTGGCCTTCATTGATACTGAAGTCCCCGGTAATTTCACTTCTTCCTCCAGAGATAGGTCCTGTTGACACCCCGGGAGCAGAATACACAATATTGTCAAGAACAATGGCTATGCTTGTTCCGTTGGCCGAGGCATATCCAGTCATTTCTTCCCAGATCTTGGCTCCTCTTCCATTCATTTGCATTGTAACAGCAACACGCCCTATCTGGTCGTACGCCTGTACTGCATCGGTAACCACACTTCCACTTAGTGGTGGCTCGTTCTCCCTGTTTCCTTTTAAAGCGTAAAGACTTGCGAAGGTATCATCCTCATCTGTCTTACCCCAGGCGAATCGCGCATAGCGCTGCTCTCCTGTCAGCAGGGATCTCACCTGTGGCAATTTCAGATATTGGTTGACCTGTGCGGTATCTTCAATATTAAAGGTAGCCAGAACAGGGCCTCCCTGGAATCCTGGAGCAACCATCAGGTCGAACAAAGGATTGTTTTGGGTAGCAACATCGGTTGTATCTTCAGCTGAAGCCAGAAGGGCATCGATCTCACTTTCAGAAGCTTCAGTTGAATCCACTTCTTCAGTGACTTCCTCTTTTTCTGCAACCATTTCCTTCAGCACCTCATTTGCCTGAACAAAGAAGTTCTGGAACTCATTGCTCTTGTACACATGCCAGAACTCAAGCTGTGCTGTACTCTGCAGAAGGTTCTTTACCCTGTCAATTTCTTTTGCTCCGGGAAGTTCCACAAGGATCCTTCCTGAATTTCCTAAACGCTGAATGTTTGGAGATGACACCCCAAACTTGTCGATACGCTTGCGCAGTACTTCAAAAGCAGAAGTAATGGACTCATCGATTTTTTTTCTGATGATGGGCTTTACCTCCTCATTGGTCATTTCGAAGTTGATCTCGTCACTAAGGGTCTTGTTGGCGAAAACATCAGGAGATGCAAGTCGTGCATCCGGAATTTTATCGTAGGCCTCAAAGAAAAGGTCCAGGTAGGTTTCCTGACTGTCAGATTGTGCTTTGTCAGCCTCTGCGATGGCCTGGTTGAAAGCGGGGTCTTTGGAATTGTTGGCCAGCCCCCTAAGAATATCTTTTACGGAAATCTGGAGGATCACATTGATCCCGCCCTTTAGGTCGAGCCCTTTGTTTAGTTCCTTGTCTTTAGCTGAATTGTAGGTAATTCCTGCAATAATTTCCTCTTTGCCAATGGAATCAAGATAATGTTGTTCCAAAGCCTGTCTTTCGGCTATAAAATTCTCAACATCCTCCCCAATCTTTTGTTCTGCAAATTCCTCTGCATCATTCTCAACATTACTTGCTATGAAGGTAAACGACAACTGGTAGATACATACCAGCGCAAATAAAATTGCAAAAACTTTAATTAATCCCTTGTTCTGCATTAGTCTATTTTTATGGTCAATTTTTTAAAACGGACAAATATAGGCTTTCAATAATGAAAATCCCAATTATTTTTTTTGATTAATTTAACTTTTGAGCCTAATAAAGAAGCTGTTGCAAAGGTTTCCCAAGGCCTGTTCTTTTGCGGGTTCCTCAGAAAAATGCAGATTCGGAAATATCAAAATCCGCAATTTCTGAAACGCCCCTTTTGAGGACAGACAGGAAGCTCTTGCAACAGCTTTTTATCTGGGTAAGAAATAAGCAATTAAGCGTTTAAAAGTTTATTTACGCTTATAACACCTTCTGCACTTTCCTTCATTTTGGCTTTTTCAGCCTCATCCAGTTCGATTTCAACGATCTTCTCTATACCGTTCGCTCCTAAGATCACGGGCACCCCAATACAAAGATCATTCAGTCCATACTCCCCTTCCAGAAGGGCAGAACAAGGGAACATTTTTTTCTGATCACAGGCAATAGCCTGAACAAGGGAAGATACAGCAGCTCCGGGAGCATACCAGGCGCTGGTTCCAAGCATTTTTGTAAGGGTAGCCCCTCCAACTTTAGTGTCCTCCCCTACCTGGGAAAGACGGTCTTCTGAAAGGAATTCAGATACCGGCACACTGTTGCGCGTTGCAAGTCTGGTTAAAGGCACCATCCCTGTGTCGCTGTGTCCCCCGATCACCATTCCATCAACATCTGAAGCAGGACATTCTAGAGCCTCGCTTAATCGGTATTTAAAGCGGGCACTGTCAAGTGCTCCCCCCATTCCTATGATCCTGTTCTTTGGAAGATCGGTAGTCTTGTGAACTAGGTAGGTCATGGTATCCATAGGGTTACTCACAACAATTAGTATTACATTCGGAGAGTGCTGAATCAGGCTTGATGCTACAGATTTCACGATGTCTGCATTGATGCCAATAAGTTCTTCCCTTGTCATTCCAGGTTTACGTGGAATTCCACTGGTAATCACAGCAATATCACTGTTGGCAGTCTTGGAATAGTCATTGGTACTTCCGGTGATCCTGGTATCAAAACCCATCAGGGAAGCCGTTTGCATCAGGTCCATCGCTTTTCCTTCGGCGTAATCTTCTTTAATGTCGACCAGCACCACTTCTGAAGCGAAATTCTTAATGGCCACATATTCTGCACAACTGGCACCCACTGCACCAGCTCTTACTATATTAACTTTCATTTTATTTG
>CBFGYW010000029.1:0-11039 GCA_965653085.1 uncultured Salinimicrobium sp. | reverse complement strand
AAAAATCAGTCAGGCATTAAGGCGTAAAAATGGTTCTGGTTTAAATAAGTTTCTTCTTGTTCCATGAGCCACGCCCCTTGTCCGAAATAATTTAACAGAAGTGAAACTTTTACAAATATCCAGCTGACCCTTATATTGGCCAACCCGCAATGACCAAGATCGGCATAGAGAGCTTCCGCCCCGGTGGTACATAAAAAAATAGCACCCAACAACCAAAAGCCGTTAGGATAATTCACTAACAGATCATACGCATAATACGGATTAAAGGCCGACA
The DNA here is from genome assembly GCA_965653085.1 of uncultured Salinimicrobium sp. Lineage (GTDB taxonomy): Bacteria > Bacteroidota > Bacteroidia > Flavobacteriales > Flavobacteriaceae > Salinimicrobium. The sequence continues at coordinate 10,765 of CBFGYW010000029.1, read as the reverse complement.
GGATCTCGGGATGTTGAAGAATTGAGATCGTCCCGAAGGTAGCCAGCATTATGAACCATAACAGCATCGCAGGGCCAAAGGCTTTCCCAACTATTTTTGTTCCCAGACTTTGCATCAAAAAAAGTAAGGTGATAATGGCCAGTACAATGGGAACGGTGGGGATGGACGGATTGATAAGTCGTAAACCTTCGATGGCAGAGGAAATGGAAATAGATGGGGTTATAAGACCATCGGCAAGAAGAGCACATCCACCCACCATGGCTGGGACCACCAGCCATGCTGTTTTTCTTCTGATCAGCGCGTATAGAGAAAAAATCCCCCCTTCCCCATTATTATCGGCTCTAAGGGTGATCAATACGTATTTTATGGTGGTTAATATTGTAAGTGTCCAAACGACACTCGAAATACCCCCATAAACGAGTGTCTTATTTATCGTGGAGGTGCCTATTATTGCTTTCATTACATACAAAGGGGAAGTACCTATGTCCCCATAAACAACACCTAAGGCGATCAACAGACTTGCGAATGATAACGTCTGTTTTCCGTTTGAGTTCCTCATTAATTTTTATGAAAAATTGATTATTAAAATTTGTCAGCTAAATTATCTGCTACTACCTCGAAAGTAGGAGTATAAGATCAACAGAAGAAGGCAGATAATGACCAGGAAAAGCAAAGCGATACCTCTTTTTTTTTCCAGAAATTTTTCAAGAGGCGCCAGAAAATCCGTTATAACCTTGGTTAGTTTATTCATTTGTATCTTTTGAGCCTGCCTATGCCAATTCCATACCGTTACAAGAAGGTTAATGCGAAAGACTGGATACAAAGGAGTTATAAAAAAAGAATTGAAATGAAAAAAATATAAACCACCCCAAATTGAAAAGGTTTTTCCAAAATGAAAATGTGAAAAGCAGTTAGAATAGGCAAGGACTCAAAATAGGTTGTCTGGCCTGACCTAAGTTGAATTATAGGATTTGATATTCTTCTAACTTTCTGTAGAGGGTGGTGAGACCGATCCCCAAGAGTTCCGCAGTTCTGGTTTTATTATTGCCGGTGCTTGCAAAAACATCAAGAATGTGGTCCTTTTCTACCTCCTTTAAAGTCAAATTAGGATGACCCCTTTTAGTATTGGAAATCAAAAAATCTAAAGGTATAAGATCCACCTGCAGTATATTCTGATCCGAAAGAATTATTGCTCTTTCAATGATGTTCCGTAATTCCCGGATGTTCCCTTTCCAATTATGATCTTTTAATGCTTTTAAAAATTCAGGAGATATACCTTTAACCCTTTTATTGCTTTTTAAATTAAAATGTTCAATAAAATGGGTAGCTAGCGCTTCAATATCCTGTGTTCGGACATTTAATGAAGGAAGGTCCAGGTTAAAAACTGATAACCGATAAAATAAGTCTTCCCTGAATTTTCCATCGGCCACCTGTTCTTTTAGATCACGATGAGTGGCGGATATAATTCGAACATCGACTTTGGTTTCCTTGCTATCACCAATTTTTATAAAAGTGCCTTCTTCCAAAAATCTAAGTATTTTTGCCTGCAGATTGATTTCCATTTCGCCAATCTCGTCCAGGAACAAGGTACCCTTATCGGCCTCTTCCAATAATCCTCTTTTATCTTTTTGAGCTCCGGTAAATGCACCTGCTTTATGTCCGAAGAGTTCGCTCTCCAGAATTGTTGGGCTTAAGGCACTACAGTTGATCGCCAGGAATTGTTTCGATTTTCTAGGGCTATGAGCATGAATTGCCTTAGCAAATACTTCTTTTCCTGTACCTGTTTCCCCGGTCAACATAACAGATGTGTCCATGGGCGCCACTTTTTTAGCCAAGCCAGTTACTTCCTGTATGGCTTTTGAGTGGCCTATTATTTTGTCAAAGCCGAAATCTCCCTGAATCTTTGAATGTAATCTTGAAATTTTAAATTGAAGGTCCGACTTTTCACAAGCTTTGCTCAGCAGGGGGATTATTTTTTTGTTATCATCTCCTTTTACAAGATAATCAAATGCACCGTTTTTCATGGCCTGGACCCCATCAGTAATGTTTCCATATGCAGTGAGACAAATTATTTCGGTTTCGGGGTATGCATATTTTAAATCCTCGATAAATTTGGTGACATTTCCCTCAGGTAGTTTTACATCCGTGAGGATAACATTAATAGTCTTTTTATTTAAGATCTCTTTACCTTCCTGTATATTTTTGGCTTTATGTACTTCATAACCTTCCAGTTCAAGAAGCCGCGATAACATATTGAGAATATCTTTTTCATCATCTATTATCAGAAGTTTGAACATATACGTTATTTAAGCTTTTGTAAAAATAAACAATTGTAAAAGGAAAATAAAGAGCGTCAGCACATAATGAGTATTAAATATTAACTCTGGTGGACCCCTCTTTGGATATAAGGAATAAAGAATTTGGTTCGCAATGGTATTAGAAATACCACCTTCTTAAATCGCAGAATTGAAATTATTTATAAATTTATATTTCCTGCAACTTCAGCAGCTCCTTGATATCTTTATTATGACCATAGAGCACCATGAGATCTCCACTTTTCAAAATGGTTTCCGCAGAAGCCACCCCTTGCACCTTCTGAACTTCTCTCTCTACCCCCAACAGGTTCTTTTCCTTAACCAGTCGAATGGTGGTCAGTACAATGACATTAAAATTCCTTTTCAGCCCCACTTCTTCCAGTGTTTTCCCGTTATATTCTTCGGGAATTTTTGCTTCGAAAATGCTGAACTCCTCACTCACCTCAAAAGAGTCCACAACCCCATGAAGATTTAGTTTCTTGGACCACCTTTCGGCTGTTTCCTCTTCAGGATGAATGATCTCGTCAACCCCCATGGCTTCGAGAATGGTTTTTTGCAAAGGAGAAACAGCACGGCTAATAAGCCGCTTTACCTTCAATTGTTTCATAAGGGCCGTAGCCAGTATGTTTGCCCCAGTATCTTCTCCTATGCCAACGATTACAATGTCAGTATCCTTCAGTGGCAGCGAAGAAGCTGCACCCACCTCAGTAGCGTTCAGTTTTATGGCATGAGTGATCCTGTCTTTTATCGCCTCCACCCTTTCCATTTTGGAGTCAACACCTATCACTTCATTCCCCATAGAAGTAAGTTTTACTGCCAGTGAGGCCCCAAAACTTCCTAATCCTATAATTACATATTTCATAAAGAGAAAATTTAATTCATTAATATTTCTTCCTTCGGATATCGGTAATTGATCGCTTTAACTCTCCTCAGGAGCGCTATCATAATGGTTAGCATACTTACCCTGCCAACGAACATGGTAATGACAATAACTATCTTACTTGGGGCACTAAGTGCCGCAGTAATACCAAGACTAAGACCAACAGTACTATAAGCTGAAAAACATTCAAAAGCAATGGCCAGAAGGGTTTTCTCCCTGTCAAAATGAGCTATCAGAATTACTGCAAGTCCAATCACAACAAGGGAAAGGGTTATAATGGCAAAAGCTCTGCGAACAGAGATATCTGCAACTTCCCTCCGGAACACCTCTATCCTTTTTCTGCCCCTTGCAAGACTGATAAAATTGAGAGTGGCAATCGCAAAGGTACTGGTCTTGATACCTCCCCCCGTGGAAGCAGGGGAACCTCCGATCCACATCAGCAGGAATATGAGCATGATCGTAGAAAAATTCAAGGCAGCAAAATCAACAGAATTAAACCCTGCCGTCCTAGGAGTTGCAGCCGTAAAAAAAGCGGTGACCATCTTTCCCTCAAAACTATGTTCAGCCAAGGTGTTATAGTATTCAGATATATAAATTAGCAATGTTCCTCCAACAAGAAGGATGGCGGTAGTAGAAAGCACCAGACGCGTGTTCAGGTTCAAAATCCAGGGAAGATACCTGGATTCAGAGGGATTGTTGAACCTTTGGAACTGGCTATTTATCACATACTTGAAATAACGTGTAAGGTTGAAGACAATCGGGAAACCAATTCCGCCCAAGATCAGCAGCAGGGCTATAATCAGCTGAAACGGATAATTAAAACGGATGTGAGCTTCATATAAGCCCCCGGTAAGGGTGGAAAATCCTGCATTACAGAAAGCAGAGATGGCATGAAAAATTGAAAAAAAGATTTGGTTAACTATTCCTGCAGCCTCAGGTCTTTCAAGAGAGAAAAAAATAAAGAATGCCCCCAAGGCTTCGATTGTAAAAGTGACCAGAATGATTTTTTTTAGAACGCCAAACACCTCTCCCAGTTTGTCAGAATTGGTCATATCTTTTAGCATGAGCTGGTTCTCATAAGAGCTTTTTCCTCTGAAAAAATAGCTAAAATAACTGGCAAAGGTCATTATGCCCAGCCCTCCGATCTGGATCAACAGGAGAATGATAAATTGTCCAAAAGGAGTGAAATAGGTGCCCGTATTAACCACTGCCAGCCCGGTAACACAGACAGCACTGGTGGCTGTAAATAAAGCATCAATTGCGGACAGACCTTCATATGTTGCTTTGGGCAACATCAATAATAAAGTTCCCACCAGCACGAGCCCCAGGAAACTCATCACAAAAAGCTGCGCCGGATTAAAGCGTTCTCGGTTGATGCTTATTTTTCTATCAGAAAATTCCCTTATGAAATAAATAAAAACCGCAAGATAAAGCCAGCCCATTTTGTTCAGAAACTCCAGCCAGGGAGCCAGCTCTAGAAGGTAATCTACCCTCAAAAGCAACAGGAGGAGGTATAAAATAAAAATAAGGCTATCGAAGATTCGGACCTTAAGTGGGAAACGATCGTGAGAAAGCAGATATTGGGTAAAAATGTCCAGTAACCCAATAAAGAGCACAATTAAATAAAAATCAACCAGATAAGCCTCCGTTGCCCTGCGTTGCGCAAAGCCAACGTCGAATATAATAGTACAAATAGCCAGAAGACTTAACCAAAAGGAGAATCGTTTTAAAAAACCAAGGAATTTTCCGTTTCTTCCTGTAGCAGAAATTATAGTTTCTCTCAAGATCTCAAAATTTTAAAGTTCCCCAATCCTGTATAGATGATCCATATAGATAATGAGAAGTATTAAAAGAACCAGCATAATAATGAAAAACCATTTCAGGTGCGAATTATCCGGCTTTTTATGTTCATCTTTTTGATCGTTCCTTTCCAAAATTTTACATTTTAATTCAAAGGTAAGACCAATTATATCAAAAATGGAAATGGGGTTACTTCTTTTTTATAATGAATTGACAACTTTTCAGCTATCAATAAAGAGACGTATGAGAATCTTTGAAATTTATTCTTCTTAGTACTATCTGTTTCTCCAAAAATATGGCGTGAACAGGATCAGAAAAGTGAAGAGTTCAAGTCGTCCGATGAGCATCAGGAAGGAGCACCACCATTTTGCCATGGCGGAAATCCCGTTAAAGTTATTGACGGGACCGAGACTTCCGAAACCGGGGCCAGTATTGCCCAGAGTAGTAGCCGCCCCTCCCAGAGCGGAGATAAGATCAAGTCCCAAAGCCGCAAGTACCACAGCCCCAATTATGAAGGAAAGCAGGTAAAGTATGAAAAATCCAAGAACATTATAAACAATTTCCTTTCTTACCGCCCTGCCGTTGAATCGCACGGGCAGTACAGCATGAGGGTGCAAAGCACTTTTGAACTGCATGATCCCGTTCCTGATCATAATAACATGCCGCATAACTTTCACCCCTCCTGAAGTGGATCCTGCCGACCCCCCAAGGAATAGAAGTCCGAAGAATAAGGTACTGGTCAGGGGCGCCCAGAGGGTATAATCAGCCGAAACATAACCTGTAGTGGTAATTATGGATAGCACCATGAATAAGGCATGCCTGATGGCGCTCTCAACCCTTCCCCATACCTGTGGATGTTCTATGGAAGATAATCCAAGATCTGCCTTGAAATATATAGTGAGGGCAGTTATCAGACTAAAGAGCAATACAAATCCGGTATACCATCTTAACTCATCATCCGAAAAAACTTTACGGAACCTGCCCTTAAACCCGTAGTAGCTCAAAACGAAATTCATTCCCGCGAGAAACATAAAAACGATAAGTATATACTGGATAATGGGCTGATCATTCCAGAAGGCGGTACTGGCATTCTTGGTTGAAAAGCCCCCCGTTGCCATGGTGCTCATGGAATGGTTTATGGCGTCAAAAAAATTCATTCCTGCAAGGTCCAGCAGGATGGCCTGTACTACAGTGTAACCAAAATAGATTAGCCAGAGGCGCTTGGCTGTATCCGTTACTCTGGGCTTCAACTTATCGGCACTTGGCCCTGGAGATTCCGCGGAAAACAGCTGCATCCCTCCCACTCCTAGCAACGGAAGTACAGCAATGGCCAGAACTATTATACCCATCCCCCCTATCCAGTGGGTAAGGCTTCTCCATAGAAGAATTCCTTTGGGAATCACCTCAATGTCTGTGAGAATGGTTGCTCCCGTAGTGGTATACCCGGATACCGTTTCAAAAAAAGCATTGGTAAAGGAAGGAATGGAACCGCTGAAGACAAAGGGCAAGGCACCGCTGAGAGACAATAATATCCACCCAAAGCTCACTATAATATAACCTTCTCTGATCCGGATTTCTTTACCATGACCACGGGTAAAGAACATCATCGCCAACCCACTAAGAAGAACCAGCATTGCCGCTGCAGAGATCTCGGGAGTTACCCCATCTCGGTAATACCAGCTGGCTAAAGCCGCGAGCAACATGAAACCTCCATTGCACAGCAACAAAAAACCCATAATATGGGCAATGATCTGGTAATTGAGTCTAAGCATTTTATTAAAAAGAAATACAAATATACTTAGACAAAGACCTAAAAAGCATAATGAAACAAATTTTTAAATTTCCAACTATTATGGTTTCCGATAATTTTACTTTACAAAAACCTATAACCGACTCCAATTTGAGTAATAAAATGCACTGGAGCATTGGGATTCTTTTCAAGTTTCCTTCGGAGCTGGGCCATGATTACCCGAAGATACTGAGTCTCCTTCTGAAAGGCTATTCCCCATATATTTCTTAGGAGATATTGATGAGTGAGAACCTTACCTTGGTTTCTGGCCAGCAAGTTCAAGAGATTAAATTCCTTGGTGGTGAGGTTTATGGGAGAACCTTCTAAATAAACTATATTGGATCTGAGATCTATCTCCAGGTCTTCTGAGACAACACTGTGTAGATTATTAAAATTGCGGTGAAGCCGAATGGAGGAGTTGATTCTGGCCAGAAGTTCCTCCGGCTTAAAAGGTTTTATAAGATAATCGGTGGCACCGTTGTCCAGGGATTTTACGATATCTTCTTCTGCATCTTCTGCCGAAAGTATTACTATAGCTTTCTCATACCAGGTTCTTAGGTCCAGAAGCAACTCATACCCGCTTACATTGGACAGTTCCAGATCAAGCAGAATGAGATCAGGTGCATGATTGGCAGCCAAAAAAACCCCATCAGTTGCGGCAACTGCTTCTAACACCTTATATTGCTGGCTCTCCAGTATTATTTTCAATAGTTTCCGTATCTGTGGATCATGGTCAATTATGAGGATACTTTCATTAATCATTGTCTTCCTTTACTTATTTCCATTTACCTTAAAATCAATAAAAGGACCCTCTAATTAAAATTTCAAAGAATACATACAATATGCACTTCCCTTACTCTTAGGCCCCTAAACTCTTCCCAAATTAGAACTATTTTTACTACTTTAAAAGTATTCGAAATTTTTTGGAAAAAATATTCCTTTTCAAAGATCAGGGAAGAGGAAGAAAGGATAGGAAAAGGCAGAAGCAGGACCTTAGAAATTCTAGATATGGATGGGGTGAGGATCGATAAAGTGCTCATGATGGAAAAATAAAAATCAGAAACCAGTAAAAACACCAGTTTGGAAACCAAGGTTGCGAAAGGAGTAGTAATGAGAAACCTGGTAAGGAGGTCAACTGCATGATCCCGAAATATCTTTTTATCCCGGTCCCCATACCGATTCCAATGTGCCCTTTTGGGATAATGAACTTAAGGGAGTTTAATTGATTTCTGGCGGAGAAGTAGTTAAAAATCCGGGATATTTAAATAAAAGTTGAGGTTATGTTGAATAGGATAAGGAAACTGGATGATTTATTCTTAAGCATCAGGAGGAGGTGAAAAAGTATTCGATTTTAGAAAAGGACTGGTGTAACCTGGTGAGGATGAAGGTTAACTTCCTGTTTTCCACGCTGCGAAGGAAAAACCACCGACCATGTATAGGAGTCCAATGTTACCAGGTACATCTATTGTCCGCGGGCGAAGTCAGCGTTGATGGTGGTTTGCTTACCTGGAGAAGCCTTTGATTCTTTATGGGTTTTCACCAAATTACCCCTTACATCAAAGATTAAAATAAGAGCATCTGACTTATAATCAAATTCATACCTCAATTCACCTCACTGAATTCTACTTCCTGAGCCTTAGATCCGTTCTTCGGAGTCTGAGCTGGAGAATCTGCTGTTCTGCATTCTTCAGAGACGGCATTTGTGGCTTTTGAACCACCTAAGGCACCTAATGAGAAAATTTTAAATTTTAAAATTCAATGCTTCAACAGGCTCCTGACATGACAAATTAACCAGTTAACCCAATTCAGACATTTTTATAAGCTCCGCCTTCTCCACAATGGTCTTAATAATCTTGTCCACTTCATGGGCCGAGACCTTGATGTTTTCCAGCAGTTCCTCAGAATGCTCATTTGAAATTTCCAAATGCTGAATACAGCCCATCATCCGGGCAAGGGGTGCCCTGACCACGTGGGACTGCTCCCAGGCGATCTCTGCCAATTTCTTGTTCTGAAGTTCTATCGCCTCCAGGTTCATTTTCTCTCTGGTAATATCCATTCCTACTGCGAAAGAAAGAGTTTCCTCGTAAAAAGGCGTCACCGACCAGGCGAGCCAGATATACTCTCCGGTTTTGGTCCTGAACCTGTTCTGGTAATGGGTCACCTCATGGTTATTCCTGTTTGCCTTCCACTCTTCGATGGTAATAAGATCATCAGGGTGCAGAAAATCCACGTAGGGAGTTCTTAATATTTCATCCACAGAATATCCCAATAGATCGGCAAAAAAGGGGTTAATCCTCTTGAAGTAACCGTCCGTACTGGCAATGGTCAGCACTTCTGGGGAAAAATCGAAGATCTTGCTGAGCTCGTCCTCCGTCTTTTTGCGTTCCAGGTTATTTGCTATCTGGTTCCTCAGCCCTTCCCCAAGATGGGTGAAGTCATCTTTCCTCCTGAATTCCTTTTCACTGTAAAGCACCACTACTGCCAATATTTTTTTAGCGAAACCAATAGGAAAGGCTTTGGCTGAACGGAATCTGGTTTCCTTCCGCAACTCCTCCGGCAGCGTCTCCTTCTGCAGGTTCTGAAAAAATACCGGCTGTTTTTCATTCAGGATCATTTCAGAAATATGTTCGCCGATCCTGCCCAATTCCCTGCCCTGGCTATCAAAAGAGGCGGAAGCCATCAGTTTTGTCCCTTCAAAATTATAAGTGAAGATCTCCCCCGCATCAAGGTTCTTACGTCTGCACAAGCCTTCAAGGATCAGGTTCAGACAGGTTTTCAGGTCGCCATGAGTATTGAAGGTATCCTGAATGAACAGGGCCAGATCCTTCTGCTGTTCCTGTAGCTTCATATCGGTAATATCCAGAACATTGGCCATAAAGGTCTTCTTGCCGGCGTGTTCCTCGATCAGCTGCAAATGCACCTGTGCCGGGAATCTGCTCTTATCCTTTCTGATCAGGTAGGTCTCAAAAATCCTCGATTTCCTGGACTTGCTGACACTGTCCAGGATTTTCCTGAATTGTTCCTTATTTATCCCGTCGAGAAGATCCGGGGGGCTTAGCTTCCTCATCTCATCCATGCTGAAGCCAAGGTTGCGGAGGGCCTCTTCATTGGCGTATTTACAATTAAGACTTTCAGAATCAAAAATATAGATCTCATTTAAGCTTTTCTGAAGGATCTCCAGCAACTGCAATTTTTCTACCTCCGCTCTCCTCTTTTGTTCGAGCACCCTATTTTTCTCCAGGGCCCCTTTAATGGCTGAGGGTAACCTGATAAGTCTGTCCTTAAGGATGTAATCGTCTGCTCCTTCCTTCATGATCTTAACTGCAAATTCCTCGGAAACCGTACCGGTGACCAGCACAAAAACAGCAACGGGATTAATGGTTTCCTTGTACTCCTGAAACATTTTCAGAGCTTCCTGGGAATTAAACTGGGGCAGGGAATGGTCGGAAACCACTACATCGGGCTGGAATTCCTCGAGACCTTCTTTAAAATCCTGTCTGGTTTCCACTATCCGGCAGCGATACGATATATCTTCTTTCTTTAAAAGACGCTCTACAATTTCCGCATCATCATGGGAATCTTCGAGCAATAGAATTTTAAGGTCTGTTTCCATTTTATTAGAATTTGGGGTAACATAAAAATACAATCTTTATTCCGACGGTAGGTTCAGTCGAAGCCAATAATGGCCTAAAGAGGAAATGCATTGGGTGAATTCGTGAAATTCCACCGGTTTAACTATATAGCTATTGACGCCGAGCTCATAACAGGCCTTAACATCGGCGTCTTCTTTTGATGAAGTAAAGACCACCACTGGGACCCTTCTGGTTCTGTTATCGGCCCTGATCCTTTTAAGCACCTCCTGTCCGCTGATCTTGGGCATGTTCAGGTCGAGCAGTACGAGCTTAGGAAGTCGCATCCCTTTTCCTTCAAAGGAGCCCTGTCCGAAAATAAAATCCAGGGCTTCAGCCCCATCTTCCACCT
>CBFGYW010000028.1:0-11076 GCA_965653085.1 uncultured Salinimicrobium sp. | reverse complement strand
CTCTGGGGAAGATACACGATATAAAACAAACCCACGGTTACTGAATTCTCAGGATTCATAATGCCTTCCTGAGGAATTTCAATTTCCGCTATCCAGAAATTCTTAAAAAAGAATACTCCCTTTTTAGATCGAATCTGCCAAACTATCTTTTGAAAAATAGGTGATTTGTGAAAAAAAGAGAGCCGTTTGTAACCATAAGATTTAAAGCGAAAACTGCGGAAGAATTAAAAAAATATTCCCGTCAGTTGGGAACTCAGCATAGCGAAACCCTTCAGATCATGCTGGATTTTTTTGAAGCAAATAGATTCACTCTCTTCGAGAGCCTCGGATCAAATCTCTCAACTCTGGAGAAGGGAATGAAAGCGAGAATAAATACTGTTGTGGCCATTATAAAAGATATCGAGAAAACACAGACAAAACCGACTCATGAAATGATCCAGTTACTATTTACTGAAAAACCTTCCAGGAAGGAAATACTCGCTGAGAAAAAACCACCTCTCCTGGAACGCAACCAAAATCCTGAAAGTAGCTTGATCAAAAAAACAGACACAAACGACGATTAACCATTTAAATTTTCCAAGTAAATGTATCTCACCATTTCTCCACAAAAGCTTTCCCAGAACTTCTCACAAAGCGTGCGGGACTTTGTCAGCTATCTGGAGAAAGAGAATGAAGGGAAAAACCCGGAAGAAAAAGAACTGTTCTTTAATCAATACGATAGCGATATTCATCCTTCCGTAGTTACTCAGGAAATAGATGCCAACGGTGGAAAACTGAAAAAGACCGAACCGAAGTATTACTCCATTACCATCAATCCCAGCAAATACGAATTAAAGCATATTGGCAACAACCAGGAATCTTTGAAAAAGTATACCAGGGAGATCATGAAAGAATATGCCACAGCCTTTAACCGGGAAATCAATGGCAGACCTATATCGGTAGATGACATCAAATATTTCGCAAAGGTCGAGCATCAACGGTTCTTTAAGGGAACAGATCGGGAAATCAAGGAAAATGCTCCCTTTATCAAAAGAATAGCTGCCTTGGAAAACGAGATCCGAAAAGTTACCCGGGGAGAAATCAATGGAAATGTACAGGACCTAAAAAGGGAACTTTCAAAATTAAAGGAAGAGGCTCCCCATAAGATCAATGGTAAAATGATAGAACAGGGAATGAGGAAAGAGGGATTGCAGACTCATGTGCATATTATTGTAAGCCGCAAGGACGTCTCCAATTCCTTTAGTCTTTCTCCCGGAAGTAAATACCGTTCTTCAGAAGTGGTAATGCATGGAAAGATTGTAAAACGGGGATTTGACCGGGACCAGTTCTTCGGAAAAGCGGAAAAGACCTTTGACAGGATGTTCAACTACAACAGGAATTATGTGGAAACCTATGCTGCCCGAAAAACCTTTATAAAGAATCCCGGAAAGTATTATTCCCATCTGGGCGCCCTTTCCCTCAGCGAAAAGAGAATTGCTTTTATGATACTCAGCAAAGCAGGTTTTGCTGTGCCCCATCTGAATATTTCCCCGGGCCAGGTGAATTTTGCTTTGAAACAGATAAAGAAGGCTCTTGAAGTGGGAATCCGCTCTAGTTCCATTGGGTATTGACGAAGATGGAAATTCTGGAACCCCATAATGTATTTCTGCAGCTGCTTTTAGGAGCACTCATCTTTTCTATCTTACACAAGATTAGTAAGTGGGGCTATTTTCTAAATCTCTTCCTGATTATAATTTCTGCAATTGTTCTTATTCCGCCACTTCAGGGATTCAGTCTGCTCCTGAAATTTATCCTTTGGACCACACTCCCCCATTTATTACTGAACACAGCTCTGTTTGTATTCATCGTTCCCAATTCAGATAAAAATATTCCCCAAAAATATCAGGTCAAATTTTCACTTAAGAGTGGAAACCTCACCATAGAGAATGTACGTCGAGGGGTTTCTATCATCGGAGCTGCCGGAAGTGGGAAAACAGAAAGTGTGGTCTATAATTTCCTGAAGCATTTTAGCAAGCATTCCTTTTGTGGGGTCATCCACGACTATAAAAGCTTTGAGCTCACTGAAATTGCATTCCCCCTTTTCAAAAAAGGAGACGTACCCTTTTTCATTATTTCCTTTGATCAGATTTACAATCGGGTAAATCCTATTGCTCCACGTTATTTGCCAGATGAAGAAAGTGTGAACGAGCTATCCAGAGTCCTTTTAGAGAATCTCCTGGAACAAAAAGATTCTCTTCCTTCAGGAACCTCTAAATTCTTTAATGATGCCGTAGAAGGTCTTATTTCAGGTCTCATCTGGAAACTGAAAACTAATTATCCACAGTTTTGTACGCTCCCCCATTTAATAGCGGTCTACCAGTACCTGGATGCCGAGAGCCTCGTCGCATTCCTCCGCTCCAACACAACCTCTAAAGCCATGGCCGCTGCATTTATTGACGGACTGGAATCCGAAAGGCAAACGGCAGCTGTAAAAAGTACCCTTGCAAATGCACTAAAGAAAATCAGTACCCACCGGATTTTTATGGCACTATCAGCAGATGAAGTGCCCCTGGATATTAATAATCCTGAAAATCCGGCAGTAGTCTCCATTGTAAATAACCCGAAATTCGAAACCGCCTACTCCCCTGCCATCGCCACAATACTTCATACGATCACCAAACAAATGAGCGTACGAAACAGAGAGTCCTCCTTCCTGTTGATGGAAGAAGCCCCCACCATTCGGTTGCTCCATATGCACCGCATTCCCGCCACTATGAGAAGCTTTGATATCACTACCATTTATGTAATGCAGGACAAGATCCAGAACGAGCTGTTATATGGGGAGAAGGCGAGTAAAGCTATCCTGGCCAATCTTTCGTATCAGTTCTTCGGAAAGGTCAATGATCCGGACACGGCAAAATATTATGAACGCTTCTTTGAAATTGTTAAGCGCAAAACCATCAGTACCAGTCAGAGCCAAAGTCTGGATTTCGACACCAGAATTACCAAAAGCGAAAGGGAAGTTTCAAAAATAAGAGCCGATTCTTTCTTCAGGCTGCAACCTGGAGAATTTGTCACTTTTGCCGATGGGAAAGACCAGACAGTAAATTTTCAGCTGGAAGAAATGCAAAAAGGGCTGCCTTCCAAATTCATGGGATATTCTGAAAGGGAGATAGCTGAAAAATTTAAGAAGATTCACCGTGATGCAAAATCGATCTTTGGTAGAAATTAAAAGCTTTTAATTATATTCCTGACTATCCCTTCAATTCTAAAATCGGAAGAAGCAGGAAAAGATTGAAATTCAGGATTAACTGAATCCAATAAGACTCTGTCATTTATTAATGAAATCCTTTTAATAATAGCTTTTTCCTCATTAATACATACGACTATTTCTCCGTCTTTTGCTACACTACGCTTTTCTGCAATTACAAAATCTCCTGGAGAAATTTTGCTCTCCATTGAATGACCTTTAGCAACTACAATAAAAGCCAATTCAACTGGAAATTTCAACAATTTTGTCGCTATTGGAATACGATCAATAGGATTTCCATCTAAAATTGATCCATCCGGACCGCATTCGGCTAATCCATATTGATTTACATAAGTAATTGGTCTTGCAGGATCTTTGAGAATCACATAATCTCTGGGGTTAGAAGGGTTTCTCTTTAAGTGACCTTTCCTCTCAAGTTGAACAATATGATGATGTACAACGCTTGTAGAGGAAACTCTAAGTTCCTCCATCAATTCAACCATAGTCAATGGAAGATCAATATTTTCTCTCAGAATCTCTATTAATTTCTTTTGAGTAGGGTGCAACTTTTTCATTGAGCAAAAGTAATTAACAAATTTTGAAAGATATCAACACGTTCTACTTTTTATTCTATTATTTATTATGTTTGTTCTAGTTATCATTCTAAAAAGTATTAAAATGGCAAGGAGCAGTAAAAGAGGAAGAGATGCCGGGACAGGTAGATTTATTCCAATTAAAGAAGCAGAAAAACGGCCAAAAACTACTATAGTGGAAACGCTCATGGTAGGGCCCACAAAAAAGAGAAACAACAAATCTTAAACAAAAAATCATGAACGAAAAAAAAATTACAATCTCTGTACTTATTGAGGGAGACCGGATCTTTTCTGAGACCTACAATTACAACCAAAAGATTCAGGTGATTATTCAGAAAGCCTTGGCCAATTTAAAAATTGAAGAAGGTGGTAGAAAACTCAGAAAGGAAGATGGTACTCCAATTGCTGATTTTTCAAAGACTATTGAAGAAGTTGGCATCCAGAATCAGGAAGTGCTCCGTTACGTAAAATCTGCGGATAAACCGGATCGCGATAAAGGATTTGCCTAATGAACACCTACTTATGGCAACAGGATCCAAATAAGAAAAACCTTTATCTAGCAGAAATCGGCCTTTTACAGCGTGGATTGGGTGGGGATTTTGAGTTATTAGATTTACCCGATCCAGCCAATAATAACGGGGTGGTTAAGGCTTTAGGTTTCTTGACGTTTTCCAAAGAAGGAAAGCAGCTTATAGAAATAATTTTCCCCACTAAATACCCCTATGCTCCAGCTAAAATAATTCCATTCCAGTTCAGTGGAAAGGATTGGAGGGAGCAAAGGCAGCCTTTCCCCTTTAATAAAGGGAATCAATACAATGATAGGTCAATGTGCCTTTTGGAGAAACATACATGGGGAAAAGCAGAACATACATTAGGGTGGCTCTTACGAAGATCTCAGAAATGGCTTAGGTCTGCTCACTCACCAGAAGGTTTCAAAAAAGAAGAAATTATTCAAGAACGGCCTACAATTTTTCCACATGAGGGTCAGGTCCTGAGTCCTGAAGGGATTAAGATACCCCCCCATGTAGAAAGAGGGACTTTTATTCTCACTCCTTTTAAACCAAACCACTATTTATTAGAAATTAATGTTCTTCCAGCTTCTCCATTTGCCGTTAAATTGCAACCAGAACAATTTCAGTGGTTCCGATTCTCTTCAGATATCACATTAAAAAGCTTACATAAAAGCAATATCATTCAGGATATCCACCAATTGCTTTTGGAAAACTTTCAGATCAATGTCTTAAGTGGACCAACGGTACAGAACATAGCTTTATTCTTTCCTCAGGATGATCCTCAATGGCATTTTTTCAAAATAACAAAACAAAGTTCCGATCTTAACTTGAAGTACTTCCTTTATCACGAAATCAGTAAGGAATTATATTTGAGAACAAAAGATATCTTTGATGATCAGTTGTTATCCAAAAAGAAAGTGACACTCATAGGACTAGGCGCTATCGGTAGTGAGGTCGGAAAATCTTTAGCGAAAAATGGCGTTGGTCATTTCAATTTATTTGATAATGATACATTCGAAATAGGAAATTTAGTAAGACATGCGGCTGATCTCTTCTATCTTGGAGAGCCGAAGACGGAAGTACTACGACAATTGATTCATAGGTGTAATCCTAATATTACAGTAAATTGTTTCCCCATAGATATTTTAGAAGACATAGGAAATCTAGAAAACCAGCTTCAGCAATCAGACCTTTGTATAATACTGACAGGTGAGGAAGCTGTGGATTACCTTATAAATGATCAATATGTTCACCGCTTCAACATTCCTTTTTTATTCGCCAGAGTTTCCGCAGGTGCAGCTTCAGGCTCAATTCAGATTGTAGATAAAAAATCACCTTGTTTGCGCTGCCTAAGTCACAAAGGGAAGGATAAACTTCCTAAACCCAATGGAATTGTTGCAGAAGAGGAACTCGGTAGAGAACTGGGAAGTTGTTCAAGTCCAGCAGTACCAGGATCGGAAATCGACACGAAAGAAATTGCGCTGCAGGTCACTCGTATTGCCCTTCAGTTACTTCTAGGAAATCACAGCTCTAAGTATCCTCCACTTCAAGGAAGGCAATTTTACTGGAATGGGCCTTATGGTTCAGGAAATCACAACCCTTATTCCTGGACTATTAATAATTTTAATAAATTTTCGGATTGTTCTATATGCAAATAAATAGAATCCTTTTTCAGAAAGAGTGTTTAAAAGAAATTATTTTCCAGTGTGCAGAGCAAGAAGAAAAAGAAACAGGAGGAGTTCTTCTAGGAAGAGTTGTAAAAAACACATTTATTGTAACCAAGGTTTCTGGGCCTGGTCTTAACGCTATTCATGAGCCCCTGTATTTTAGAGCAGATAACAACTTCATTGATATGTTTATTGATCTAGAATTTGCCAATTCAGAAGGAAAAATAATTTATTTAGGGGAATGGCATACGCACCCTCAAGTGAATCCATATCCAAGCCAACTAGATCTTTTTTCTCTAGATGAAATTACTTATTCCGCTAATAGCCCAAAAATCCTATTGATCATAGGAGCTATTGGTTTTGATGCACATAAAATCTAGGATCAGTCTATAATACTTTTAAAGTATCCAGAAAGTGAAACTTTTCTTCGGTTTCCTTTCGAATTTATTTAAAAGGTTTTCGGCTCTTGTTTTACTTACATTTAAGATAGTCCCTCATATTTTAAAATTCTTTATAAAAAGCTTATTTATTTTTTTTCTAAAACTGCTAATTCATACCCCATATCCCGAAGCCACTGGATATCCTTATTATTTTCTCCAAGAGCCTCCATTAATAAATTTAAGTGCTTCTCCAAGTTTCTGGATACTGCTTCTGTTCTCATCAAAACTCCTGGATAATCCCCTTGTTCTAAGTACTTTTGCAATTCCATCGGACAATTCGGTATCTCCTTCAGCATTTCTTTTGCTAATTCTCTCAGTTGTTTTAATTTGAATTGCCTCAAATTCTCGTTCAATTCTTCCCTCTTCTTGGAGAGTATAGGCTCCAAAGTTTTCAATTTTTGATTCCAGATCTTCTGCTTTTCGTTCACTATTTTCTGCTTGTCTCTGAGCAGTTCCTGCCTGTTCCCTAATATTTGCAGTTCGGCCTTCAATAATTTGGATTTGCTTCTTAAGATTTTCTTCTTCGGCTTTATATCCTGCTCTAATATCCTCTTCAGTTCCTCCAGATTTTGTTGCTCGCCGGATAAATTCATCAATTGCTCTTTCTTCTTTTCTATACTCTTCTTCCTCTCTTTCAATTTCTGTCTTAACTCTTGCAAATTCTGAGTCGAGCATTTCTTCGTCACGGATAAACTCTTCTTCCAGTTCATGATATCTATCTTCCAGACGTTTTCCATATACTTCACATTTTTTTCTTCTTCTGTCAACTTCTCCTTCTTCCTTAGCAAATTTTTTCTGTAGTTCTCCTCGGATCTCTTCCTCAATTCCTCTTTCCAATCCTTCCAGTTCCTCTGTTGCTGCGTCTGTAGCTGCCGTAATTCTTGATATTTCTTGTTCAAAAAGTTGTTCAGCTCTTCGGTACGATTCCGATTCCAGATTTCTTTTAACTGCTCGTATAAGCCAAGTAATTTGCGCTGATCTGCAGTTGTAAGATTCTTCAAAAAGCTTTCTCTGGATTTCATCAAGATCCAATACTCCTTCTCTAATTTCTCCGGAAGGTGATACGTATTCGGTGTTGGCTTCTTTTCCATTGTAAACCCATTTAGTAGATCGGATTGATTTTAAAGTTTTCTCAATTTCTGGTTCAGGTTTTTTAGGAATTATTATTTGAATGGTGTCTATTCCTAACCGCTGAAGCTTAAGTTTCTTCTCATCAGAAGGTTTATGATTAATGACAAACTCAATAAAAAGAATCGCTTTGTCTTCTTCATCAAAAAAAGTAACGTCAGGCCTAATTAATAAATGCCGTTCTTCTATCCCTGGATTCTTACCTGAATGAATTTCCCCTAAATCATCTTCATAAAAAGAGATTTGGGATCTTACCTTGTGTGCAACTATATTCTCTTTTTCCCTTAATAGCATAGGTAAACCCCCTACCCCTTTTGGCGGGAATTTTAAAACTACTGGAACTGGGATAATTTTTAAACGATGTAATATCTGTTCAGCTAACCGTTCCCGATAAACCTTACTGGCAACTACACATTTTACTATATCTCGGTCCACATCCTTTGCCCAATGCCTGAAGAAGGACCGATGTTTGGGATTTGTTTTTTGAACTGCGACCATTTCTTTGCCACAACCCAAACAGTAATAACCTTTTTTTCCACTTTCAGCTTCATCAATATGAATATGTTCCTGCTTTACAGTTTTAGCCCAGTCGTTATCTTTATAGTTTGTCTGTGACATTTATTTTGCTAGAGTTTAATGAAATCAGTTTTATTGTGAAATAAGGTTCCCGAAAATTATGCTGTCAAGAGTCTCTTTCTCAAACTCAAATCATCTTCAATTTTATGTATCACCAGTATTAATAATTTCAATAAGATGTAATAATCCTTCTCGTGTTCATCCGTGGAACTGGAGTTAGTGCCGTGAAGATATTTATTCCTTAAATCCAGGCCATTTGTAAATTCTTTTTTATTCAGGTAAAAATTTAAATATCTTCTTTCCTCTGTAGTAAACAATTTTTTTTCAAGGACTACCAACCCATTTTTTTCCATTTTTAGAATCTCCTTCTGCATATCTTCTGTGTGATGCCAGAAATTAATTACCTCTTCATAATGAAGAATACTTAAAACTTCTAAGAAAGCCTTATTTTTTATTTCAACTATTCCCTCATCATCAATTAGAAGAATTTCTTTTGAAACCAAAAAATCAATTTCGCTTTTTTGGAAGCCCTTGAATTCATCATAATTTATATCTTCGCTATTCAGTAATAAGAACAAATTTCTGTATTTGCCTTTATTGCGCTTAACATAACCTAACATAGATTGACTGGAAAAGAAATCATTTTTCAATCTTTTGAAGTCATTTCCACATCCATAGGCATATTTCCAATTTACAGCACTCGGAACAGTACCAAAGTAAATGAAAGAAGAACTTAATTCCAGAAGTTCATTGTCGATAAAACCCTCCTCGATATAAAACTGATATTGCCTGACTAGGTTTTCAAGTTCCGGAGCTAACATTCGGATTTTTTCTAATATAGTAGCATTTTCAGAAGGAAGTGAGATCTTTAAATCGTTTATTCCGTATTCAGTATTCAGATAATTATTAACGATAAATTCCAAAATGCTCTCAAGCCGAATGTTATAGTGCTTTAAATAATCTAGATAAATCAAAAGCTGTAAATCTGAGCGAAGACTCTTTTGATGAAAACCCGAATAATAAAAATATTCATTTTTTGAACGCATTGCTATGGTTTCAAAGGTATCCATCTCACAATTTTTACTAACCAGATCAATACATCCCTGACTATTTATGAATCCGAAGAACGTGGAGAAGTTTTTGAAAATCATACGCGGACTCCTTGTTAGGTTTAACCATTTCCGACTATAGGAATATTTTCTTCTGTGCTTTTCAATCGAAAAAACAAAAGGTTCCACCTGATCTTCCGCTATTGAGACCTCAATGCCCTCAGTCCATGACATCCCTTCTTCCAGAATTTCATTGTTTAATCTTGCACCCAATCTTTTTGCCTTTAATCTTGTCCTGTCTGACAATTTTATATGTCTGGAATTTATTGCAAGCCTGACGTAATTAAGGTTTGCATCTGCATGGTCTAAATAGTTTACAACAATGGCTTCTTTATCCTCGTCTTTTAAGTTCGGAGGTAAATACAGTTTCGGTTTCTCTTCGAAATGCTCCTCTTCAAAACAAGATAATAAGATTTCTGCAGCAGTGCTCGTATGGAGGAGATACTTCTTTATCTCTTTAGAAAAATGGAGAACAATTTTCTTTTGCTTTAAAAGCCCTCTGATATGGAATCTGTCACTATTCAATATTTGCCAAAAATTCTGGATCTCAATTCGTTTATAAATATCCAGTTTACTTAGGAGTGACCAAAAGGAATCCTGATACTGATAATCTACTTCATTAAATAAATCAAGAAATTCTTCAGAAGCCACTTTGGTCCAAAAATTAATAATCTTCCTCCAGAATAGCTGCACAATCTGGAGATAATTCTTCTTCTGGTCCATGGACCAGCTCGAAAGGAATAAACCATTATCAAAATATATTTTTATCTCGTGTAGTTCGAGAATATCGTTTATTCCGAGTAACTTCTCTGGAATATAATCTTTTAAAATTGTCTCGGCCTCCTGTAGATTATGATCTACTGATAAATCAGCCTTTGAGAAAAACTGAACCCTCGATCTCCCCTCTCTGCGCATGATGATTTCTTTTATTCTGTCACATTTTTGTCAGGGGAGAACAGAAAAATTTATCTTGTCCACAGCCAAACTTAAAAATGTTAATTTTGTCTAAATATAAAAAATACTTTACTTTCAACAATTCAAAAAATACCTCATAAACAAATATGCCTACACTGCATTGGATCGGAAAAGACAAAATCATTAATCATCACCAGGAAGTCCCCTATAAAATTTTAGACAAGCAATATACTTTCACCAATGGCAAAGCTGATAAAGAGGCCGAGAGTGAGAATAAAATCATTCATGGAGATAACCTAGAAGCTTTAAAAAGTCTCTTACCTGAATATGAAGGGAAGGTAAAATGCATCTATATCGATCCACCTTATAACACCGGAAATGAAGGCTGGGTGTATAATGATAATGTCAGTCATCCGAAACTCAAAAAATGGTTGGGTGAAGTTGTGGGCAAGGAAGATGATGATTTAACTCGAGACGACAAATGGTTATGTATGATGTACCCTCGGCTTAAATTATTGTATAAACTTCTTTCCAATCAAGGTACAATTTGGATTTCTATAGATGATAATTCAGCTCATATTTTAAAATTAGTACTTGATGAAATTTTTGGCAAAAAAGGTTTCATTGCTTGTAATGTTTGGCAGAAAAGATATTCAAGAGAAAATAGAGGAGCAATAGGAGATGCGCATGAGTATATCTTTGTTTATTCCAAGGATCCTGAAGATTTTAAAAAAAATAGAAATAAACTTCCTTTAACGGAAAAACAGGCAAAGATTTATAAGAATCCTACAAATGACCCTAGAGGAAGATGGAGAACAATACCAATGACAGCTCAAGGGTTTAGGCCCAACCAAATGTACGAAATAGCGGGTCCCGACGGAACTGTGCATGTACCCCCAGAAGGTAG
>CBFGYW010000027.1:0-11422 GCA_965653085.1 uncultured Salinimicrobium sp. | reverse complement strand
GGATATCATCCTGCAGAACGTCTTTGCCAAGGAAGACGAGGTTTTCAGCGTGCAGGGCGACCTGGAGGAACTTTCCACCAATTATTACGACCTGGTAAACCTGTTGCCTAATCAGCTGCGGGGGAAACTGCCCGAAGAACTGAGGAAATTCGGAAATGTGGAAGTGGAGGGTTATGTGGTCGTAACCACAACTTCGGTGGATGCAGATGTGGAGGTGCAGAGTCAGCTGGGAACTGCCGATATAACCATGATGATAGGCAATTTCAACGAGGCCGAAGAAGCGACCTACCTGGGAACCATTGCTGCCACCAATTTCAACCTGGGGCAGCTTCTGGACAACAGCCTTCTTGGTAAAACTTCCTTTAATCTGAACGTCGACGGAAAAGGTTTCACTTCCGAAAGCCTGAATACTCAGATCCGGGGCGGCATCTCCCGCTTTGGCTTCAAGGGCTACAACTACAAGAATCTGAAAGTGGTGGGAAATCTCCGGGCCCCGGTGTTCAACGGAAGCCTTATTGCCTCTGATCCTAACCTGGAGATGGAATTCAATGGGCTGGTGAACCTTTCCGAAGAGACCAGCAGGTATGATTTTGAAGCTTCGGTTAACTATGCCGACCTGGCTGCGCTTAATATTATTTCCCGGGATTCCGTTTCGGTATTCAAGGGCGATATCATCATGAATATGACGGGCAACACCCTGAACAATGCCGCAGGGAAGATCCTCTTTCTGAATACTTCCTACGCCAATATGCAGGACAGGTATTCCTTTGATGACATTACGGTAACCTCCAGCTTTGAAGGTCCCGTGAGGACCATCGAGATCAAATCCCCTGACGTGATCAACGGCAGCGTGGAAGGGGTGTTTGATATTACCGAGGTTCCTGCCCTGTTTGAGAACGCCATCGGAAGCCTGTATTCCAATTACCAGCCCAATAAGCTGACGACGGATCAATACCTGGAATTCAACTTCGACATCTACAACAAGATCGTGGAGGTCTTCTTTCCTGAAATAACCCTGGCCCCCAATACTTTTATCCGCGGAAGGGTGGAATCGGATGAATCAGATTTCAGACTGACCTTCAAATCACCTGAAATAAAAGCTTTCAATAATCTGCTGCAGAGCGTTAACGTTCAGGTGGATAACTCCAACCCTCTTTTCAACACCTTCATCGAGATTGATAGTGTGGCTACCGGGGTTTACAACCTATCGGACTTCAACCTGATCAACGTTACCCTGAATGATACGCTTTTCGTGAGATCGGAATTCAGGGGTGGCAGCAAGGATGATGATATTTTTAACCTGAACCTGTACCACACCATCAACGAGGCCAATAATTCGGTGGTGGGAATCCAGAAGTCGGACATCACCTTCAAGGAAAGCACCTGGCATCTGAACGAGTTCAACAACAAATCCAACCGGGTCATCTTCAGCGAAGGTTTTCAGAACATTCAGCTGGATTCACTGGTGCTGAGCCATCAGGACGAAAGGATAAGGCTCACGGGGGAGGTGCGGGATTCGACCTATAAAAATCTGAAGGTGCAGTTCAAGGATGTGGACCTGGGGAAGATCACTCCGGACATCGACAGCCTGGCAATGGGTGGGATCGTCAATGGAAACCTGAACCTGCTGCAGCAGAACGAAGCCTATTTCCCCAACACTTCCCTTACGGTGGACGGGCTGGAGATCAACGACACCTACCTCGGAGACCTGTATCTCGACGTGATGGGAAACCGGGACCTGACGCTTTATAATATAAATACCACCCTGCGGAATGACAACCTGGAATCTCTTTCGGCCCTTGGGGAGATCCTGGTGAATGAGGAGGTGCCCACCATCAATCTGGACGTCACCCTCAGGGATTTCGATATGTCGGCCTTCAGTCCGTTGGGAGGAGAGGCGATAGACAACATCAGGGGATTTGTAAGCGGCTCGGCCAATGTTTCCGGGAATTACAAAAACCCGGACTTCAGCGGAAGCCTCAGGCTCAGGGACGCAGGATTACGGATACCCGTATTGAACGTGGATCTTGACATAGAAGATGATGCGGTGGTGCAGCTTACAGAGCAGCAGTTCCGTTTTGATGATATTGCATTGAATGACACGAAATACGGCACCAGGGGCGTCCTGGATGGCTTCATAGGGCATCAGAACTTCAAGGAGTGGACCCTGGGCCTCAATATTTCCTCTGACAGGCTGCTGGTGCTGGACACCGAATATGATGAGGACGTGTTCTACTACGGACCCGCTTTCATTGACGGCTCTGCTTCCATTTACGGGCCTACCGATGAGCTGGTGATAGACGTGATAGCCAGCACCCAGCGGGGAACTGTATTCAAGATCCCCATCCGCGAATCCCAAAGCATTGGCGACATCTCCTATATCCACTTTTTAAGTCCGGAGGAGAAGGCTGCCAGGCTTGCGGGGGAGGAGATCGAAATGCCTGAGGTAAAGGGCCTGGAGCTGAATTTCGATCTTGACGTTACCAGTGATGCCGAAGTGGAGATAGATATGGACGGAAGCATCCTGCGAGGGCAGGGGGCAGGAACCCTTCTGATAGAGATCAACACCCTTGGGAAATTCAATATGTGGGGGGATTTTATCGTGAATACCGGGGAATATATCTTCAACTATGCGGCCCTTCAGAAGAGGTTTGAGGTGCGCCCGGGGGGAAGTATAAACTGGAACGGAAACCCCATGCTGGCAGACCTGAACATCAGTGCTGTCTATGAAGCCATGGCCAATCCGGCCATCATTCTGGAGAACCCCTCCATCAGCCGAAAGATTCCCGTGGATGTGGTCATCAATCTGGAAGGGGAACTGGCGCAGCCGAATTTCTCCTTTGACCTGGAGTATCCCAATGTTACTTCGGCCGTAAGATCAGAGCTGGAATACACCATCGAGACCAGCGCAAGCACCGAGATCCAGGCTTTTTCCCTCATCACCCTTGGGCAGTTCTATACTGAAAACGCCCTTGGGAACAGCGGTAGTGCCGTGGCAGGAAACCTGTTTGAGAGTGCTTCCGGGTTTTTCAACAACCTGCTTTCCGACGAAAGTGGGGTATTCCAGGTGGGCCTGAATTACGAACAGGGCACCCGCACCCCGGAACAGCATACCGCCGACAGGTTTGGGGTGACCCTCTCTACCCAGATCAGCGAAAGGGTGCTTATCAATGGCCAGGTGGGAGTTCCGGTTGGCGGGGTCACCGAGACAGTTGTTGTGGGGAATATAGAGATCGAGTTCCTCCTGAATGAGGAAGGAAGCCTGCGGGCAAAGATCTTCAACCGGGAGAATGACATCCAGTATATTGGGGAGGAACTGGGCTTTACCCAAGGGGTGGGACTAACCTACCAGGTGGATTTCGACACTTTCAAGGAGCTGGTGAACAAGATCCTGAATAAGGAATTCACCCGCACCCGAAGGGAGGAAGAGGCCGAAGAATCCCCCAAATCGCTGGCACCTGACTATATTAACTTCCCTGGGGCTGAGGAATAGATCATAACGGGGGTTGCCAACTCTCACATGCTCAATCAAAATGAAAATACTCCAGTTACTTTACCGCAATCATGCTGATCTCCACATTCACAAATTTGGGGAGATTAGCAACTTCCACGGTCTCCCGGGCAGGAGCGGTGGCTTCCTCGAAATACTTGGCGTAGACCTTGTTGATGGCTGCGAAATTGTTCATGTCACTGATGAAGATGGAACTCTTCACCACATTCTCAAACGTCATTCCTGCCTCTTCCAGAATGGCTTTTAAATTCCGCATCACCTGTTCGGTTTCGCTCTCGATGTCAGAGAGGTCCAGTTCACTGGTCACAGGGTTGATGGCTATCTGCCCCGAAATATAAAGGGTGTTTCCCGAAAGCACGGCCTGGTTGTAAGGCCCAATAGGAGCAGGGGCATCTATGGTCTTGATGATCTTTTTCATAATATCTGTGGTTTAAAGTTGTCTGTCTCGCTGCCTTCTCTTCTCGTACTTGATATCCCTTAACAGCTGCGATTTGATCCCAATGAAGAAGTTCCACTGCTCATATAATCCGAAAGGCGTCCAGCTGAAGGTCATTCTCCAGCTATCCAGGTCTCTGGCGAAACGCAGCTGGGTATAGGTAAATCCGTTGTTGACGAAATCATAGCCCGAGGAAGCCCCAACGGTCCATTTAGGCGACAGCTGTACATCTCCGGAAAACATCAGGGAGTGGGAGGTGACCTCATTCTGCCTGGCCTGGTTGGAGTAGTTCATGGAATAGGACAGCCGCAGGTCCCACGGAATTTTATAGTTGTAAAGGGCCACATCCTCATCTTCGGGCTCCTCTTCATTCTCATCCTCCTCAAATTCATCGTAAAATGTACCATCAGTCTCCATCCCTTTTCCGAAGAGGTCATCGGGTCGCCCGCCATTTCTGAAGGTCTCATTCTCCAGCCGGTTTGTATTTTCAGTTCCCCCCTCAAAATCCTTGCTGGAGAAGGAATAGCCGAAACTCACATTGGCATTGGTGAGTCGGAAGAGGCTTCCGCCGTTCTGGATGTTCAGCTTGTCTATGCGACGGTTGTTGTTGTCCAGGGCGTAAATATCCAGGTTGGTTCCGAAGTTGATATCCAGTTTGTTGTTGATCACGGGAATCGACCCGCGGACACTGATAGGAGCCAGTTTAAGGGAATCTCCCGCCAGATTATAGGCGGTGCTAAGGTTCAGGTTGTTCAGCAGGGTTATCTTCCGTGGTTCGCCTCCAATGGAGTCCTTATCCAGGACCTTGGCTTCAAAAGTATTGCTCAGTGAGAGTCCGATGGAACTGGAGAAATTTCTTCCCGGAGCTCCATAGGGGGTACCCTGGAAACGGGAAAAGAAAACCTCCCGCTCTTCCTGGCCACCGGCGGTTTCAGGAATGAGATAGGAATCGTAGTAATAGTCGAAGCCCGGATTGATATTATAGCTGATGGAAGGCCGCATTACGTGCCGAATCACCTGAATCCCCTTGCTGTTCTTGAAATTAACCTTTCCGTAGATAGTGGTCCCAATATTGGTGCTGAAATTATAGGTCCTGTAGGCATCAAACCCATTGATGGTATCTATCACCTCCCGCTGCAGCTCAGGGTCGTAGGAACGATCGTAGGTCTTGAAGACCCAGTTTTCGTTGTAGTTGGTGTTGGCACTTACGCTAAGGTACTGGAACAGCTTGAAATTTGTACTTACGGGAATGCTGTGCTGGGCTCCAAGCCTGGCATCTTCAAACATCTGCTTGGAGAAAAACAGCGAATCTGTAGTCTCAAAGCGGTTTTCGGCTTTCAGGTTGTACTGGAAGTTGATGTTCTCGATAATGCCTTTCTGGGTCCCCACCTTTGGCTTGAAGGGATAGATCCGCGACACACTGGCCTGCAGGGTAGGCAGGGTCATATTTATCTGTTTCGTCTGGGTATTCTGGGAATGGGTGGCGGTAAGGCTAAGATTTACCTGTGGCTCTCCCGTAAAGGTCTTGGAATAGGAGACCGAGGAACTCATGTTGTTGTTCAGGCGGTTCCCCGCGTTGTTCTGATTGGTGGAAGCCTGATAATATTCACTGCTCCCAAGGTTGACGTAGGCTGAAAAACGGGAGGAGGGGCTGGCCTTGGCGTCCTGACTGTGATTCCAGCGGATGTTATAGATGGTGGTTTCCCCGAAGTCGGGAAACCCACGTTCACTGGTTATTAGTTTTTCATAGTTGAAGCTGAGATTCCCCCGGAAACGATACCGCAGGGCATAAGCCGATTCCAGCCGCAGGCCATAACTTCCATTTGAATAATAATCCCCCAAAGCCGTGAGGTCCATATAGTCGCTAAGTGCAAAATAATAGCCTCCATTCTGAAGATAATATCCTCTCTGTGCGTCCTCCCCGAAAGAGGGGATGATGAATCCTGAAGTCTGCTCGTCGGTCATCGGGAAATATCCGAAGGGAAGCCCCAGGGGAGTGGGTACATCAGCGATATACATGTTCACCAGCCCGGCGACGATCTTCTTGTCCGGAACGAATTTTATCCTTCGGGCATAAAAGTAGTAATCGGGGTTGTGGATGTCTTCAGAAGTCGTGAACCTTACATTCTGCATATAATACACCGAGTCATTTTCCCTTTTTGTCGTCTCGGCCAGTACCTTGAATTCTCCCTGTTCTGTTTCAGAATTGAAGACCAGAGCCCTTTCTGTTTCGAAATTAAAGCGGATGGAGTCGGGCCTTACCTCGTGGGTCGCCTGAAGGAAAATGGGGGTCTGGGAATAGGCTCCCGTGGAATCAGGAATTCCATATGCATAGACCTCATTCTTCTCGTTGTCAAGGATGATGAGTCCGGCCTTAATGTTGATATCGCCGTAGTTTATTTCTGCTTCATTATAGAGATACATTCGGCCGTCCTTGGGACTGAGCCTCATATAATCTGCAGCTTTGTAGGTCACCAGGTCGGTGAGGAACTGGTTTTTTGGCTTAACGGTATCGGTCTGTACGGTATCGACAACGGGTAGTCCGGCCGCTACCACCAGGGAATCGGTAAAGGGGATAACAGGTTCGGGTTTAGGAGGAATGAGCACGCCCTGCTGAGTAGGAATTTCCTGGGCCGCCACTGAGGCAAACAGCAGAAAAAAACAGCAGTTAAGTATAATTAATATATTTGTTCGCAATGCTCTAAGTGCTATTTTTGTGGAGTGTGGCGTGGTTTTTGAAAAATCAAAATTACGTATATTTTTTAAGCTACCTTTTGGGTTTCCCAAAAAATAAAATATCAACCCCAATGATGCGTTACAACTTTATGAGAACGAAATTACTGCAAGTTTTAGTTTTAATTTTTATCGGATTGTTTTTTTCTTCCTTCAGTCCTTCCGAAACAGATCCCTCAAAAGATTTCGTGGTGGTACTGGATGCAGGACATGGGGGAGATGATCCGGGCAACAGGGGAAACGGCTATTATGAAAAGGATATTGCCCTGAACATTGTGCTTGGGATAGGCGCCCAGCTGGAGAAGATCCCGGGGGTCAAGGTGATCTACACCCGCAAGACCGATGTGTTTGTAACCCTTGCCGGTAGGGCCGAAATAGCCAATAATGCCGATGCCGACCTTTTTGTATCTGTACATTGTAATGCCCATTCCTCGCAGGCTTCAGGAACCGAGACTTTCGTCCTTGGGCTGCATAGAAATGAAGACAACCTGAAAGTGGCGATGAGGGAGAACTCGGTGATCTATCTGGAGGAAGATTATCACGTCACTTATGACGGGTTCGATCCTAAATCTCCGGAATCCTATATAGGGTTGACCCTGATGCAGGAGGAATATCTGGACCAGAGCATCCTGCTGGCAGATTTCGTTCAGAAGAATTTCACCAACGACCTTAAACGCCCCAACAGGGGAGTGAAGCAGGCAGGATTCCTGGTGCTGCGCCAGACCTATATGCCCAGCGTGCTTATAGAAACCGGTTTCCTTACCAATAACAGCGAAGGAAAATACCTGAACAGTAAAAGCGGGCAGTCTCAGATGTCTGAGGCAATAGTGAAGGGAATTAAGCAGTATAAAGATATGCTGAACCTGGAGATCCTGGAGGATTTCAATCAGAATACCTCCATTCCGATAGAAAAGCCTGATCCAACGGTTGCTACCGACATTTATGAAGATATCACCTTTAAGGTGCAGCTGGCAGCGAGCAGTCAGAAATTGGATCTGGAACCTTATAACTTCAAGGGCCTTGAGAACGTTACCAGGAGCAAGGAAGACGGCCTGTGGAAATATTATTTCGGCGCCACCTCCAGTTACCAGGAAATAAAAAGGCTTCACAATAAAGCTCAGGGACAGGGATACCCCAACTCTTATATCACTGCTTTCAGGAATGGAAAAAAGATCACGGTTAAGGAGGCGTTAAAAACAAAGGGGAATTAAGGTTGCTTTTTTATATTTATTCCTAAATTTGCCCTTATACTTAAACGCACCATTTTTGTGAAATATTCTAAAGAGGTTAAAACCGCTCTTCTTGCCATTATTGCTGTCATCCTGTTGATCTTTGGATACAGTTTTCTAAAGGGTAAAAATTTACTTGAATCCAGCAAAACCTTTTATGCTGTGTATGCCGATGTGGAAGGGCTTTCTGTCTCCTCCCCGGTAACCATAAACGGACTGAAAGTAGGATCGGTGACGGATATTGAATTCCTCAATACCTCAGGGTTACTGCTGGTAACCTTTACCATCGACAAGGAATTCCCCTTTTCCAAGAACAGTATAGCCCAGCTTTACGGAGGTGGTCTTATAGGCGGAAAGTCTGTAGCCATCCTTCCGGAATATGAACCAAACGCCATAGCCGAGTCGGGAGATACCCTGCCCAGCAATATTGAAGAGGGCCTTCTGGAGCTGGTGAACAACCGGCTTACTCCACTTCAGGAGAAAGTGGAACAGGCTGTTGAAAGTGCCGATTCCCTGATAAACTCCCTGAACAAGGTTCTTAACCCGGATACCCGCCATAACATCAAGAAATCTTTTGAAGATCTAAGCGTAACAATAGCTTCCCTGAAAAGTTCTGCCCAGACCATCAATGGGGTCCTGGACGAGAATTCCGGAAAACTGAATCGCACCTTCACCAACCTTGATGAGATGTCTGCCAACCTGAACAGCTTTTCAGACACCCTGGCGACTGTGAATCTCAATGATATGATCAATGATATGGAGAAGGTAATGGCAGACCTGGAAAGCACTACCGAAAAGATCAACAACGGAGATGGGACCCTGGGTAAAATGATGAACGATCCCACAGTTTACAACAACCTGGACAGGGCTACCAAGCAGCTGGAGGAACTGCTGCAGGATATCAAACTGAACCCTAAACGTTACGTACATTTCTCGGTATTCGGAAAACGTCCCGGGCCTTACAACCCACCACAGGATTCTCTAAAATAACCAGCCATGGAGTTCATTCCTCAGATTTTATTTACTCTTGCCTTACTTATAGGTATTGGGATCTTTGCCCGTAACGTCAAGCGTCTTGTCAGGAATATCAGGCTGGGCAGGAAAATAGATCGCAGCGATAATCCTGCGGTACGCTGGAAGAAAATGGCGAAGATCGCCCTGGGGCAGTATAGGATGGTCCGCAGGCCCGTTTCCGGAATTCTCCACATCATCGTCTACCTGGGTTTCATCATCATCAACATAGAGGTCCTGGAGATCATAATAGACGGTATTTTCGGCACGCACAGGGTTTTAGGCACCTGGCTTACAAAAATAGGGGCAAGTGGCCTCTACAGCTTTCTCATTGGCGCATTTGAGGTGCTGGCATTCCTGGTTCTTCTGGGGGTCATTATTTTCTGGATCCGAAGGAATATCATCCACGTCTACAGATTTATGCAGCGGGAAATGACCAGCTGGCCCAAACAGGACGCCAACAACATCCTCTATTTCGAGATGGTGCTGATGATCCTTTTCCTGGTAATGAATGCTGCCGACCTGCAGCTGCAGACCATTGGGGCCGAAAATTATGCCAGGGCAGGAGGGGGGATAACCGGAGCCTTTCCGGTAAGCCAGTTTCTTTTACCGATAATGGACGGCTTCAGTGAAGGGACTCTTATCATTATTGAACGTGCCGCCTGGTGGCTTCATATCATCGGGATCCTGTTCTTCCTGAACTACCTGTACTACTCAAAACACCTTCATATCCTGCTGGCTTTCCCGAACGTGTATTTCTCGAAGATCCGTCCTCAGGCCGACCTGAACAATATAGATGCCGTCACTGCGGAAGTAAAGCTGATGATGGACCCTGCAGCCGACCCTTATGCCGCGCCACCTGCTGCGGAAGAGGGAGCCGTGCCGGAGAAATTCGGCGCCTCGGATGTATTTGACCTGAATCAGGTGCAGCTGCTTAATGCCTACACCTGTACCGAGTGTGGAAGATGTACTTCGGTATGTCCTGCCCACAATACCGGCAAACTGCTCTCGCCAAGGAAAATCATGATGGATACCCGCGACCGGATGGAGGAAGTGGGCGCCAATATCAACAAGAATGGAAAATACGTTGAAGACGGGAAACAGCTGCTGGACGACTATATCCTAAGGGAAGAGCTCTGGGCCTGTACCACCTGTATGAACTGTATTGAAGCCTGTCCGGTAGGCATAGATCCGCTTTCCATTATCGTGGATATGCGTCGCTACCTGATGATGGAACAGAGTGCAGGGCCTAACGACCTGAACACGGCACTTTCAAATATTGAGAACAACGGAGCCCCCTGGCCATATAACCAGATGGACAGGCTTAACTGGGCTAACGAGAATTAATTCAGTATCCCCGAGGATATGAACCAGTATTAATATTTACACAATGGCAGAATATATAAAAGTCCCAACCATGGCGGAATATCTGGCTGAAGGCAAACAGCCTGAGGTCCTGTTCTTCGTGGGCTGCGCCGGAAGTTTCGACGACAGGGCAAAGAAGATAACCAAGGCTTTCGTGAGGCTCCTGAACAGGGCCAAGGTGGATTTTGCAGTTTTGGGAACAGAGGAAAGCTGTAACGGCGATCCTGCCAAGAGGGCAGGGAATGAGTTCCTGTTCCAGATGCAGGCTGCCGCCAATATAGAAGTCCTTAACGGATATGGGATCAAAAAGATCGTCACCACCTGTCCGCACTGCTTCAATATCATCAAGAATGAATATCCTGGACTGGGAGGCAATTACGAGGTGATGCACCATACAACCTTCCTGAAGTCGCTGCTGGATGAAGGCAGACTTACAGTGGAAGGCGGAAAATACAAGGGGCTGAAGATCACCTTCCACGATCCCTGCTACCTGGGCCGTGGAAATGACGTCTATGAGGCTCCCCGGGACCTTCTGAGAAAACTGGAGGTAGAGCTGGTAGAGATGAAGAGATGCAAGAAGAACGCCATGTGCTGCGGCGCCGGTGGGGCCCAGTTCTTTAAGGAACCCGAGCCGGGAAATAAGGATGTCAACGTGCTGCGTACCGAGCAGGCGATGGAAATGGAGCCAAAGATCATTGCTGCCGGATGTCCTTTCTGTAACACGATGCTTACAGACGGGGTGAAGAACAAGGAAGCAGAAGGCAGCATCGCTGTAATGGATATTGCGGAGATGATAGCCAATGCCGACGAGCTGTAGGCAGAAATAATTCATCTAATTGCGGGGGGGAGGATTTTCTTCTGTTAAAGTCATTAACATTCCTTTCCTCGGCATTGAATTTGAAGTAAATTAGGCATTTCTTATCAACCCTAATTTACATCCTATGTTTGTCCCCTTTGATACTTTGCCCGATACTTCCAGAGTCTGGATCTATCAGGCCAATCGATCATTTTCTGAACCCGAAGTTCAGGAGATCAGCAAAAAACTTCAGCACTTCATCGAGCAATGGACTGCCCACGGCGCCCACCTTAAGGCTTCCTTCGATATTAAATACAACCGCTTCATCACCCTGGCCCTGG
>CBFGYW010000026.1:0-11492 GCA_965653085.1 uncultured Salinimicrobium sp. | reverse complement strand
CAAATTGGAATGAGGCAACAGATACAACATAATGCCAAAAATAACCAGGCCAAGTTGCCGGTGCGGCTTACAAATTCCTCCCGGCAGGCGCCGGTGAAGAATGGGCTTCAGGCGGATTTCAATTCCGCCTTACTTGAGTTCCTTAATGGAGCCTGCGTTCACGTGGATGCAGAATACAACATCCTGGATGCTATTGGCGAATTCAGTAAATACGCCAGTCTCCCTGGAAATGGCTTCAGCACCAATCTGATGGATATGTTGGATACTGAGCTGAAGCACGTGGTGCAGATATGTGTAAACAAAGCCGGCAAAAATAGGGAGAAAGTATACTACAAGGCAGCATCCTTTGTCCATCAGCAGGAGAAGAAGGCGGTCGACATATTGGTAAAGCCTTTTGAAGGCCACAATCTTCAGGGGGAGACCCATTTCATCATCACCTTCCTGGAAAGGGAATTGGCGCTGGACGATGTGGAGCCCATAGACGGGGTCACCCTCACCCAGCATACCCGCGAATATGTGATTAACCTGGAGGAGGAGCTCAAACAGTCGCGTAACGACCTTCAGAGTTCGCTACAGGAGATAGAGACCAGCAATGAAGAGCTGCAGACTGCCAATGAGGAACTGCTGGCTTCCAACGAGGAGCTTCAGAGCACCAATGAAGAACTGCAGAGCGTCAATGAGGAGATCAATACCGTCAATGCCGAGAACCTTCAGAAGATGGAGGACCTTGAGATCCTCAATTCCGATATCAACAACCTGCTGGAGAGTACGCAGATAGGTACAATTTTTCTGGATTCCGATCTGAAGATCCGGAAGTTTACCCCCGCCATCAAGGAACATTTTAACCTTGTGGACTCCGACAGTGGCCGTTCGATCAGTGATTTCCTGAACAATATCGGCAGCAAGCAGCTGCTTCAGCGTTGTAAACGGGTTCTGGAGACAGGAGAAATGCTGGAGAAGCCGGTGAAGACCAAAGGGAAGCATTATCTGCGCCGCCTTTCGGCCTTTAAGAACAAGCTAAACCGGATTGAGGGAGTGGTCATCACCTTCATAGATATCACCAGCCTGCAGCGTTCCCGGGAGCAGCTGGAGGCCAGTGAGAAACGCTATAAAAACCTTTACGAAGAAGATCCCATTATGCACCTGAACCTCGACCCCGGTACCGCGCTTATCCGTGAGCTCAACCGGATGACGGCCGAGCGGCTCGGATATGAGAAGAAGGAGCTGATGGGGGAATCCCTCTTTGAGCTCTTTCCCGAGCACCTGCAGGTACAGGCCCTGAAGTACCATAAAGAATTTCAGGAGAAGGGAGTCCTGTTAAATGTGGAACTGGAGTTGCTCACAAAAGCGGGGGAGACCATCCCAGTCATTCTCAATGCCTCGATGGAAAGTGATGATGCCGACAAGGTGCTGAGCTACAGATATACCTTTGCCGACATATCGGAACTGAAACAGGTACAGGAGAAGCTCAGGCAGCAGAAAGGAGACCTGGAGGCTGTGAACAAGGACCTGGAGCAGTTCGTGTCCATTTGTTCGCACGACCTGCAGGAGCCACTGGCCACCATTAAGATGAGCAGTGATATCATCAACAAGCTCTACGGTGGAAAGCTGGAGGAAAAGGCCGCGCGTTATCTGAGCTTTATCACCAATGCTTCCAATAGGATGTCAAACCAGATCAGTGCCCTGCTGGAACACTCGCGCATTGGAAGGGACGGGAAGATGAAGCAGGTAGATCTGAAGCAGCTGCTGGACAACCTTCTGCTGGATATGGAAAAGAGTATCAGGGATTCTGGGGCCAGGATAAATTACTCCAGTCTTCCCCAATTAAATGGATATGAGGTGGAACTGCGACTTTTGTTTCAGAATCTTATCAGCAATGCGATAAAATATACCCCTGAAGAACGTAAACCGGAGATCAGGATCAGTGCCTACCGCGAAGGGGAGTATTATATATTCTCCATCATCGACAACGGAACCGGGATTCCGGAAAAGAACCTGGAGAGCATCTTTACCATCTTTACAAGGGTGGGCAACGAAAGCAAGAACGGCACCGGTGTCGGCCTCGCGCACGTTCACAAGATCATACAGCTTCACGGGGGCAGCATCTGGGTGGATTCCCAGGTAGGAGTGGGCAGTAGTTTTTACTTCAAACTTAAAGCCTGAACCTTAAATGGCCGACACCCCTGAAAACAATCTGTATTCTGAAAAAATAGACCTGGAGAACTGTGCCCGGGAACCCATACATATCATCAACCGGACGCAGGAATTTGGACTTCTGCTGGTGGCCAATCCCGAAACCTTCAGCATCCTGCAAACAGGGAGCAACAGCCGGGCCTTTCTTTCCTATTCTCCCGAGGAACTGCTGGGGAAGGAGCTGGGGGAAATCTTTGGAATAGGCGTCACAGAAAAATTCACGAAACGGATTCAGGAGGGGAGGAAAAGTGTCACGCTCGAGCTGCAGCTGCCGCGGGGAAATTTCCTGCTGACGGCGCATGAGGATCAGGGGCAGCTGCTGCTGGATCTTGAACCGCTTAATTCAGCTGAAGAAATCTCGGGAGACCCAGCACTGCTTTTTACGGAATTCAGGGGCCTGGACGATTGTGAAAACCTATTCGCCAGGACGGCAAAATTGGTTCGGGAGAACTTCGGTTATGACAGGGTGATGATCTACAGGTTTGACAATCAGTGGAATGGGGAAGTGGTGGCAGAAGAACGCGAAGCGGGGATGCAGAGCTGGTATGGACTGCATTATCCCGCCTCCGATATCCCGGCCCAGTCCCGTGCGATGTTCCTGAAGAACCGCATAAGGATCATTAGCGACGTTGATTACCAACCGGTACCTTTAATTCCCGAACTCTCACCCCAGACGGGAAGGCTGGTGGATATCTCCTCCTCATCTCTGCGGGCGGTATCCCCCATCCACATAGAATACCTGAAGAATATGCAGGTAGGAGCGTCCCTTACCGCCGCTATCGATGTCCAGGGGAAACTCTGGGGCCTAATCGCCTGCCATCACCGAAGCCCCCGGTATCTCGATCTTAGGCAGAGGGAAAGCTTCCTCTTCCTGGCCCGCCTACTGGCAATGGAACTTACGGTGGAAGAGTCCGTCAAGATCCTCAGCACGGCGGAGAAGTTCAGCAAGAAACGGGAAGTGTTGATGCAGCAGGTGAGGGAGGCAGCAGAGGTTCCGCAAGGGCTCTGTGAGGGTCCCTTAAAATTTACCGACCTGTTCCCATCAGGCGGCGGGGCGCTGTATTTCAATGGCAGCTGGACCTTTGCCGGAACACATCCTTCCGCCGACGACCTGCAGGAGCTGCTGGAGGAGTACCTGATGGAACAGGAGGAGATGCTGCTGCATACCGATGTCTTGGGCAAGAACTTTCCCAAAGCGGAGAAATATCGGGAAATCGCTTCCGGCCTGCTCAGCCTGCGACTCGCACAAAACAAATACCTGCTCTGGTTCCGGCCGGAGAGCCTGCAGACGGTGGAGTGGGGGGGAGACCCTGGCAACAAGGTTTTTTTTAATGCCCGGGAGCAGCGGCTAAGCCCAAGGAAGTCCTTTGAAAAATATACCGAACTCAAACGCGGCACCTCCCTTCCCTGGGAAGATTCCGATTTAGATTCCGCCAAATCATTGGGGGAAAGTCTGAGTTTCGAGTTCCTGGCCCGGCAGCGAAATGAGATCGAAGCCCTGAATACCCAGCTTTCCGAAGCAAATCAGGAGCTGCAGCTCTTCAGCTACGGACTATCACACGACCTGCGGGCTCCCGTGAGGGGGATTGAGGGCTTGCTGGACATCCTGCTTGAGGATTACAGCGAAGAGCTGGATCCCCAGGCCCTGGAGTACCTTACCACTGCACAGAATCTTAGCACGAGGCTGGAGGTCCTGATAGAAGATATACTCACCTATTCCCGAATGACCCATAATCAGGGCCTGAAAGTAGAGACTCTCGATTCCGGAAAACTTATTGAAGAGGTGCTGGAACTAAATTCCCTCAGGGCCAGCTATCCAGACACCCAATTTTTAATGCAACCTCAGCTGCCACCTCTTCACGGCGAC
This sequence comes from uncultured Salinimicrobium sp., assembly GCA_965653085.1. Classification (GTDB taxonomy): domain Bacteria; phylum Bacteroidota; class Bacteroidia; order Flavobacteriales; family Flavobacteriaceae; genus Salinimicrobium. The sequence continues at coordinate 7,432 of CBFGYW010000026.1, read as the reverse complement.
AAGAACCTGTTGCTGCAGCTCTGGTCCAACCTACTGTCTAATGCATTTAAATATTCCGAACAAGCCTCTCATCCCTTGGTGGAGGTGGGCAGCAGCCAGCAGGGGGAGCGGGAGCTGTTTTTTGTGAAGGACAACGGGATAGGCATTGCAGAGAAGTCTCTGGAGAGTATTTTTGAGCCCTTTAGCAGGGCAGTGGGCAGTACTTACGAGGGTACCGGCATAGGCCTTGCGCTGGCGCAGAAAATCGTGGAAAAGCACTGCGGACAAATATGGGCAGAAAGTGAAACCGGAAAGGGAAGTGTTTTCTATCTTTACCTTCCCAAAAGGGAGCAAGTATGATTACAATACCCCTAAGGATCCTCCTGGTGGAGGACAACCAAACCGATGTGCTGCTGATAAAGAGAAAGATAAGCAAGGTGGTGGAGTCGCCGGAGATCGAGCTGGTGGAAGATCTGGAGGCCTGCCGCCACGCTATGGCAAACTTTGTCCCTGATCTAGTAATTTCTGATTACAACCTGCCAACCTGCACCGGCCTCGAAGTCTTTCAGCTGTGCCAGAACATCGATTCCGACCTGCCATTCATCTTTATTACCGGCACCATAGACGATGAGGAGCTGGCTGCCGATACCGTTCTTTCCGGGGCCACAGGTTTTATACTGAAGAAGCATATGAAGGAACTTGATCGCTTTCTGAAGCCTATGCTGAAGCGGATCGTGCTGAAGATGTCTCCCCATCCAGAGGTTCGGGAACAGATAAGGTTGAACAAGGCCTCGGTGAACCAGATTCGCTCCTATCTCGATTCCCTGAAGGTCCCCGATTTCGAGGAACGCAGGGAGAAGATCGAGCGAATGCGCAGGGAATTGGATAAACTGCAGCAGGCCCAGGAAGAGATCGGCCGCAATAAAAACAAAAAGCCATGAACCAGAATAGCCTGCTACAGCAACTAAGAGAAAGTACCCATGCCTTACACGAGCGGATAGAACAGAAAAATCCTGCCCAGGCCATTCTGGACCACAGTATGGACCTGGAGGGCTATAAGGAGCTTCTGCTTCTGAATTACGCGGCCTACGGCCACATGGAGCAGGAGATCGTTGCCTTTCTTCCCTTCTTGGAATCCGGGAAAACCGTACGTCTGGCCCGTGATTTGGAGGCTCTCGGGATTCTACCGGAGCCGGAGGAGTCTCATTTCGAAATATACTCCGTTCCCGAGGCTTTCGGAGCTGCCTATGTGCTGGAGGGCTCGGCCCTGGGAGGAATGGTAATCGCCAGGCACCTTGCCCGATGTGAGCAGCTGAAGGACCTGCAACCTCAGCATTTTTTCAACGGCGAAAAAAACACTCTAAATTCGTGGAAGCTCTTTCAACAGGAACTGGCCCTACAGGATTTTGATGAGGCCCAGACAGAGGAGTTATTGGTCAAGGCCAGGGAAAGTTTTCTTTTTTTCGAGAGGGTCTTTGATGGGAAGCAGATTCCGGTGGAATAAAATCATCAATGGGTATCTTACATTTTTACTAGGTTGGCCTTTAAGGGTTTTCTTTTAGGCTCCTGGAATTTTCAATTGGGTAAGTAATACAATTAAATTCTTCAATAGATTGAAAAATCCAAATATGTGATTCTTTCCTGCACCCAATATTATAATGTCACTTCCGAAATTTGTACCTCAAGGAACTGAGAGCTATGAAGGCTCTTTTCAAAAATTTTAAACCTGAAAAAAATGACAACAGCATCACTTACTGAGAATCTGGAATATAACGACAAACGCCCTTCAGTCCTCGTTCTCTTGGAAACAGAAGCCAATAAGGAAATAAGAATGGTATTTAAGGCGGGACAGGGGCTCAAGGAACACAAAACTCCGTTTCCGATTGTAGTAGAAGTTTTTGACGGTGCAATAGATTTTGGAGTGAACGGGGAAAACAAAGTCTTGAAAAAGGGAGATTTAATAGCCCTTGCAGGAAACGTTCCCCACGATCTGAAAGCCACAGAAGACAGCATAGTACGCCTGAGTCTTACAAAAGCGGATACGGCAGAACGGGTAGAGGAGGTCGCGAAGAATTCCTGAAAAGCCTAAACCTTCAGTTATATGGTCTTTTTCGCTGATTTCCTGGCCTTCTTTAAAAAAGCCATTCCGGAAGAACAGATGTCTTCTCACGGTGAAACCTGCTCCCTATGCTGGGGATTTCAGGCTTTTGACGAAAGTGTTCGAGAGATGCCCAGAAGGAAGGATATAGATGTGAAGAATCACAAGGACAAATATATGAAATTACAGAGTTTTATGGTTGAGCATATCGAAGGGGTGAAAACACGAAAAGGCAGATCCCGACCCTTCCGTGGAAAAAAGAAAGCAGGCCTCTAGAGCGAATTAAGACAGGTCGAGACCAAGCCCCATCCGAGTTGAGCAAATTCCCTCACACCTAAGTCAATCTGATGATTAAAGCCTAGTAAGGCTGCGATCGAGATCGCGCCTAACGACGAATATATAATCATGTACGTCCAGGTCTACGTGTCCTCCACCTTAGTAAGGGGGATATCCCTAAACTCAGGTAAAGACTGTTCGAGATTCCATTCCCGAAAGAACAATCTCCGCCGAATTCGTTGTAGCTGGGCGGGATCTTCAGATATCGTCCTTTTTGGGCGCCAATTATTTTTACATTAGCAAGGCTTATTTGTGGAAGAATGGAATTTAAGTTGGGCCTATAAATGATGGGGATCTAAAGATCGCCCGCAGCAAAATTTTCCACCTCTCATCACCCCATTTCACATTATACTTCCCTTTCCCTAACATAATTTAACTAATTATTCGTTTTCCTGTAACAAATTGAGATTTTCGCAGTCATATAAAGGCATCAAATAAGAAAGGCAAGGGCAGGAGTTGGAAATTTAATTTATAGGGATGATGATCGAGATCAAGGAATTACATAAGTCGTACACCATGGGAAGCAATTCCCTGCACGTACTCAAAGGCATTAATTTCAATGTGGCCGAAGGCGAATTGGTCTCTATTATGGGCTCTTCGGGCTCGGGGAAGTCGACCTTGCTGAATATCCTGGGGATGCTGGACGAGGCAGATAAGGGCTCCTATACCCTCGATGGCCTGCCGATCAAGAACCTGAATGAAAAGATAGCCGCAAGGTACCGGAATCAGTTTCTGGGCTTCATTTTCCAGTCCTTTAACCTGATTTCCTATAAAAACGCGCTCGACAATGTTGCACTGCCCCTGTATTACCAGGGGATTGGCAGAAAAGATCGGATAGAAAAAGCCAAGTCATACCTGGAGAAGGTAGGACTGGCAGACTGGTGGGATCACCTACCCAACGAGCTTTCGGGAGGGCAGAAGCAGCGGGTGGCTATCGCCAGGGCGCTGGCTTCCAACCCTAAGGTGCTACTGGCCGATGAGCCTACGGGAGCGCTGGATACCAAGACCTCTTATGAGGTGATGGATCTTATCCAGGGGATCCACGAGGAGGGACGTACCATCCTCATAGTGACGCACGAACACGATATCGCACAGATGACGGAAAGGATCGTGACCCTGAAGGATGGCCTTATAATCGACGATTCGAAAGTGGACAGAATAAAAGCAGTGAGCCATGTTTGATTTGGAACGCTGGCAGGAGATCTTCGAGACCATCCGCAAGAACAAGCTGTGCACATTTCTGACGGGCCTCTCGGTAGCCTCAGGCATCTTCATCCTGGTGGTGCTGTTGGGAATAGGGGAAGGAATGCGCAACGGCATCTCTTCGGAATTCGAGGGCGACGCTGCCAATATTCTTTACATCTGGACCGGTGCCACTTCAAAGGAGTACAAGGGGATGAATCCCGGACGAAGGATCTCGATGCAGAATGAGGATTACAATTACCTGACGTCCCGTTTTGAGGACCAGCTGGAATACAAATCTTCAATTAACCGCATCTGGGGTGGACTGGTGACCTATAGGAAGGAATCCGGGTCCTACCGGGTGGAAGGAGTGTGGCCCGATTACCAGTTTCTGGAAAACGAAAGCCTGCAGCTGGGAAGATATATTAATCAGACAGACTATGAAGGCTGGGAGAAGGTGGCAGTTATAGGCCGGAAGGTAAAGAACGACCTGTTCAAGGATGAGAATCCGCTGGGGAAATACGTACAGATCTCAAATATCAACTTCAAAGTGGTAGGTGTATTCACCGACAAGGCGGGCGAGCGCGAAGAGAGTCGGGTTTTTCTGCCTATCACCACCGCTCAAAGAGTTTTCAGCGCAGGCGATACCATTCAGAACCTGGCGTTCACCCTTCAGAAGGAGGAGAATTTTGAGGACGCCCTGGCAGCCTCCCTGAAATTTCAGGAGGAGGTTGAGACCTATCTGAAGGCGAAACATACGGTCGCACCCGATGATGAAAGTGCTATCGTGGTGAACAATTCTCTGGAAAATGCCAAGCGGTTTTACGATTTGATGGATATGATCAAGTTCTTCTTCTGGGGGGTGGGCATCTGCACCATCATTGCTGGCATCGTGGGTGTGAGCAACATCATGCTCATCATCGTGAAGGAGCGCACCAAGGAGATCGGGATAAGGAAAGCTTTGGGGGCTGAACCGGCATCCATCATCTTTATGGTGCTTCACGAGTCGATCTTTGTCACCGCCATTGCGGGCCTCATAGGTCTGGTTTCAAGCCTTGCTCTGCTGGAGTTCGTGGGGCCGCTCATCGAGACCCAGTACATCAGCAATCCTTCCATCAATTTCAACGTGGCACTTTCAACGGTGATAATTCTTGTAGTTGCAGGGGCCGTTGCAGGATTTTTTCCTGCCTGGAGGGCGGCGAGTATAAAGCCAATAATTGCCTTAAGAGACGAATAATATGTTCAGCAGAGATAACTGGAGCGAAATACTGGAGGCGCTGAGCTCAAATTGGTTCAGGACGCTGCTAACGGCCTTTGGGGTGCTGTGGGGGATCTTTATCCTGGTGATTCTGCTGGCTGCCGGAAAAGGCCTGGAAAATGGGGTAAAACAGGGTTTCGGAGACATTGCCACCAATACTATGTTCATGTGGTCGCAGAACACTTCGAAGCCTTACAAGGGCTTACCGCAGGGCAGGCGCTACAACTTCAAGATAGGTGATGTGGCGGCCTTAAAGGAAAATGTGCCTCACCTGCGCTTTGTGTCGCCCCGGAATCAACTGGGCGGCTTCGGCGGTGGCAACAATGTGGTTCGGGGGCTGAAAACCGGGGCCTTCAATGTCTACGGCGATTATCCGGAGATCATTCAGCAGGAGCCGATGGACATCACCTCTGGAAGGTTCATCAACTATTCCGATATCAATGATAAGCGGAAGGTGGCCATAATAGGGGAGGGCGTCCGCAGAGAGCTCTATGAACCGGGGGAGGAAGTCGTGGGCAGTTACCTGAAGATCAACGGCGTGAATTTCATGGTGATAGGCAGCTATAAGAAAAAGGGCGGCGGCGGCGGAAATGCCGAGGAGGCGCAGAAGGAGATCTATATCCCCTTCACCGCCTTTTCCCAGGCCTTTAATATGGGAGAGGTGGTTGGCTGGATGGCCATCACCGCCCACGATGGGTATCCAATTACTACCCTGAAACAGAAGGTTTTCGAGGTCATAAAGACGCGCAACAACATACATCCGGAAGACGATCGGGCAGTAGGGCACTTCGACCTGTTTGAGGAGTATAACAAGATCAATGGCCTGTTCATCGCACTGAAGGCGGTGGCGTATTTCGTGGGAATCCTGGTGTTGCTTTCGGGGATCATCGGGATCAGCAACATCATGCTAATAGTGGTGAAGGAGCGTACTAATGAGATTGGGATCCGACGGGCCCTGGGGGCTACCCCCTGGATGATCCGGGGGCAGATCCTGATGGAATCGATCTTCCTTACCATCATTTCAGGAATGGCGGGCATTGCCCTTGCTACTGGAATCATCGCCTTAATAAACATGCAGCTAGACGGGGTGGACACTTCAGAAATGATGTTTGCCAACCCGAGTGTCGACCTGGGGGTAGTATTCATCGCCCTGTCAATCCTAATCATCTCCGGCCTGCTGGCGGGGCTGATCCCGGCGCAGAATGCCATAAGGGTGCAGCCGGTGGACGCCTTGAGAACAGAATAATTTAAAATAGAAATACCATCAACAAATGAAAAAGATCATAACCATTGTCATCTTAGTTGTTATCGCCGTCACCTTCGTGGGGGCGCTCTATTACCTGTATCAGAAGAACCAGGAAGATCCTGTGGTGTACCAGACGGAAAAGCCTTCGGTGCAGACCATTGTCAAGGAGACCGTGGCTACGGGCAGCATTGTTCCGCGGGAAGAGGTGCTGATAAAGCCCAACATCTCGGGGATCATTGATGAAATCTATGTGGAGGCAGGGGAGTTTGTTAAGTCTGGAGACTTAATTGCCCGCATCAGAGTAATCCCGAATGTGTCCTCCCTCCAGAGTGCCAAAGATGCCGTGACCACAGCCAAGATTAACCTAGATAACGAAGAAAAACTCTTCCGAAGACAGGAGGAGCTGTTCAAGAAAGGAGTGATCGCTGCCAACGACTTTGACAATGCACAGGTGGCCTATAAGAGGGCGCAGCAGAACTATACCTCGGCCCAACAGAACTACGAGATTGTGCGCACCGGAACTACCAGTGGCATCGGCAGTGCCGCCAACACCCTTATCCGCTCCACCATCGACGGGATGGTGCTTGATGTGCCTGTGAAGACGGGCAACCAGGTGATTGAGAGCAACAACTTCAATGAGGGGACCACCCTGGCTTCCCTGGCTGATGTGAACAAGATGATCTTCGAAGGAAAAGTGGATGAGAGCGAGGTAGGAAAGATCGAGGAGAACCTGCCGCTAGAGATCACCGTAGGGGCCATCGAAGACAAGACATTCGACGCTGTACTCGATTATATTGCCCCTAAAGGGGTGGATGAGAATGGGGCGATCCAGTTTGAAATAAAAGGTACCTTAAATAAGGCCGACACCACCTTTATCCGCGCCGGCCTCAGTGCCAACGCTTCCATCATCCTTGCCAGGGCTGAAGATGTACTGGCTATCAAGGAGGCGCTGGTGCAGTTTGATCCGAAGACAAAGCAGGCCTTTGTGGAGGTGAAGACGGGTGATCAGGAGTTTGAGAAAAGGGAGATAGAGCTGGGGGTGAGTGATGGCATTCACGTTCAGGTGCTTGAGGGCCTTTCAGAAAACGACGAGATCAAGGTTTGGAACCAGATAGTTCCTGCCACAGCAATTTCAGGAAATTAAAGCCCCCATTTTGTAACGTTTTTTACTTCAGCTAGACATATATTTCAGAACCACGATTATGAAGAAATTTCACTTAGTAGCCTTAATTCTTTTTATAGGTTTTCCTACAAATGCCCAGAACACCGAATGGACGCTCGAGGAGTGTATCGTTTACGCCCTGGAGAACAACATCAGTATAAAACAGAGTGA
>CBFGYW010000025.1:0-12034 GCA_965653085.1 uncultured Salinimicrobium sp. | reverse complement strand
CTTTATTTCCCTGAAGGTGTATCTTCCGGCAGAGAAAAGTGCAAGGCCGTAGAAAATCAGACTTATGGGAGCTAGTAACCCAATTAAACCATGCCAGATGAATATCAGGAGGAGGATTCCTCCTGAAATAAGTGGAACGGAAATGTTGATCAGCAGCCGTTTTGCTGTGGGGTTCCAGATTTTTTCACCCTTTTTTCCAGCCTTTCTGGAGGTTAAAAACACGGCCGATCCGACTGCAAGTAGCAAAATGGCAAGAGCAAGGTAAAAAACCTTAGAGAACTCCGAGTCTGAACTCCCAGAGGAATGAAATATCTCTTGCGGAGTAAATTCCAGTACAGAATATGCAATAAAGGCTCCGGTTAAGGCATAAATCCCTGCCATTATTCCCGCCCAGCCAGCCAGGGATAAAAATTTGGAGGACCGCTCCATCATATTTCTTATTTCTGCGATGTCGCGGATATAATCCTGTTCTTTTTTCATTCTAAAGTACTTTGCGATTCAAAGTTAGTTTAATTAATTGATCCTGCAAGTGGGAAATATTATTTTTTTACGTTCGCCACTGGCTGAGTTTCATTTTTCCATTTTATATATCTTTATAAAAATTCTGAAACCATGAAATATCTAATGATTGCCCTGCTCCTGTCTTTAGGAGTGAGCCCTACAGCAACAAAAAAAAATAATATTATGCAGCCAAAAACTATTCATCAGTTCCAGGTAGAGGATCTCTATGGGGATACTTTTGATTTTGCCAGCCTAAAGGGCAAGAAAATAATGGTGGTCAACACAGCCAGTGAATGCGGACTCACCCCTCAATATAAGGATCTGCAAGCCCTTTATGAGATGTATAAGGACAAGGGATTCGTAATAGTAGGTTTCCCTGCAAATAATTTTGGGGAACAGGAGCCAGGTAGCAATGAGGAAATTGCGGCTTTCTGTGAACAGAATTACGGAGTAAGTTTTCCCATGATGGGGAAAATTTCAGTTAAGGGGGAGGATATGCATCCGGTGTATCAGTTCCTTACCCAATCCTCCCGAAATGGAGTTAAGGATTCAGAGGTGCAGTGGAATTTCCAGAAGTACCTGCTGGATGAGAATGGACACCTGGTGGATGTAATAAATCCGAAAGTTCTGCCTACCGACGCTCGTATTCTGGACTGGATAAAGGGATAACATTTCAAGGGAGCCAATGAACAAAAAGAAGATTATTGGTGACGTCTGAGGATACTTCAATAAATAAAAAAACTGCCCGGCTTTTAACCGGGCAGTTTACTTTGGATCCCTTATTTATTTAAAAAAACATGCTACTATTCGTTCACCTGGCTAATTTCACCACAGGCTACAACTTCACCTGGAACGTATTCTCCATCAATGGTTTTTCCGTGAACATTTATTGTCCTCATTTCCAGATCGCCCAGTTCCTCTCTACTGATTACACCGTCAGAGCCTAAAGTAAAGGTTCTGTGGTACTGGTAATGTCCATCCCCATCTGCCATTGGATACTCACCATCTTCCTCAGTCAGTGGAATAATTGGCGGACCTGGGTTATCACAGGTGGAATTCACATCTGCTTCCAAACCATGGATATGTTGTGGATGTACTTTGTTTGGTTCCAGTCCGAAGCTGTAAACGTAAGCGTCAAGAGTATTTCCCTGAAGTGTCAGGTAAGCATAGGAGGCTACCCCAGAATCGCTCACCTCACATAGACAAACCTTGTATAATTCCACATCTTCTTCCGGATCCTCAAAGATTGGAGGGCCATCTTCGCCATCACAACCTTCTCTGAAGTGGTAATAGTCTAATCTGTCTTCCCCGTCGAACAGGTTTCTCACTTCTTCATCGGTAAGGACACCTTCTCTGATTACTGATTCAGTAACGTCTCCGTATGCATCTGAACTCAGAAGCGTGATTTCTACGTAATACTGGTCTTCACCATCTGTATCTGGCAGGGCCATACATATTGGGCTGGCAGCGTAATCACCGTTCTCATCCAGGGCCACGGTGGCTGTGAGATCAGAATGAATGACTGCCCCGGCATTTCCATTTTCATATGTCCATACATCTACACTATAAGCAGCTGGGAAGTGTCTTCCGCTCGGAGGACAAAAGTTACCGAAGATACAGAATTCAATAGCCTGGGTGTCTTCTATATCAAAGAACAGATATCCGTATTCATTGACCATTCGGTCATCAAAACACAGCACTTCCACATCGACATACTTTTTAACCCCTGCGCCCAGTTCTATGCTGATAGGCAGTGGATTGTCGACAAAGGAGGCGAGGCTTCCCTCGGTGGTAGGTGCAATCCAGATCAGATTGGATTCCGCATCATCTGGATCCCCATCGTAGACTGCAAAATATTCCAGGTTATAGCTTCCCGGCTCCAGCTCCAGCTCAGCGGCCTCATCGGTGAAATACTCGGCTTCCGGGTCACCGTCATAATTTCCTGGAGTAGGATTCACACTCACTACGAGTGGATCAGCAAGGCTACCTACATTCTCAGGTCCCGAAAGAACGATCTCGACAAAGGCAGGAGTGGCGTCGGAACAGTCGGGGATTTCGTCAAGTGCCTGCTTGAGAGCAGCTTTGTTATCCACCATGTCATTTAATAAGGTAGCGAAGGACAGGCTGGATTTTTCTGAAGAAATCGAAGGGTTTTCTTCCTCCTTGCTACAGGAGGTAAGCAGCATACAGAAGGTAGCTACTATTGCCGTACAGAGTTTAATTTTTTTCATTGCTTAGAAGTTTTGGTTTATGTTCAATTTAAAATGGTTAATATCCAGTACTGTGAGAAAGCAGGGAATGTGATTTTGAGACTTCACCTTGCTTACCTTAAAGGTAGGGGATATGTGAAATTTATGATCTGGGGGTTTTTACCCATTTGCAAAAAATTAACTAGGACTCTTTACCAGACTTTGAGCTATTTCATCCCATTTACAGGCCTTTTCGTCACATTTAATTTGGCGCCTGTTTCCAAATTCTACCTTTGCGCCATAAACCAAATCAAATGACAGATTTTCTAAAACAACCAGATAAGTTCCAGAAGATAGAATTCTGGGCCGCCACCACAATATTCATTTTCTCGGTGTTCTTCCTGATCACCACTCCCTTCGGAAGTGAACTTTCTCAGGTCTATACCCCAAACAAGGCATATTTTGAACAGGCAAACATTGAGTTCTCGTTCTATCAGAATTATTTTTTCCCGCAGCTTTCCAAGAACATTCTGCTGTATCTGGCCTTCCTGCTTCTGAATTTCGAGGTAGTACCCCAACTGATGCGAAAGAAGGGAAGGGCTATTAATATAGGTCTCATTATTCTCGTGTTCCTGGTGATGGGAGTCGCCTTCGGAATTGCAGATACCCATGCAAAAAATTACGTCTTCACACGTTTTGAATCGGTTGAGGAAACCTATATGTATCTTTTCCAGAACAGTTTTCTTTTCTCTATCTGGTTGCTGCTGATGTTCGGGTTCTATTCCATAATCAAATACATCAGTATATATATCCTCGCCAACTCCAGAAGCCTCCAGTCCCGCTACAGATTTGTCACCTCTGCCGGCCTGAACATCCTTGTGGTATGGCTGGTTATCCTGTTTCTTCTGCTGGTAGGCGAGGCCGAACTGCTGGTGATACTCGGCTGGAGCATGTTTGTTCCTACAGGAGTTCTTCTTTACTGGTACTCCTTTTATTCGCTCATCCCCAGATGCCTTCGTGCCAAAAGGCCCCTGTTGCGCTATCTTTTGAATGTCCTGCTGCTGGGTACTCTGGCCTTTCTTCCAGTAGCCCTTATCTTCAGTACTTTTACTTCATATGATGAGCCGGCCTTTGCGTTAAGCCTTATGAATTCGCTCTTTCACCTATGTATCACTCCTCCTTTCATCTGGGCCATGTTCAAGCGCCATCTTAAGGGCAATGAAGAGATTTATTTTCTGAAGAAGGAACTCGGGCAGAGCCACGCAAGCCTTGATTTTCTGAAGTCACAGATCAATCCGCATTTCCTTTTCAACGCATTAAATACAATTTACGGAACAGCCCTTCAGGAGAATGCGGAACGTACAGGAGAAGGGATAGAAAAGCTGGGCAACATGATGCGATTTATGCTGCACGAGAACCTGCAGGAGAAGATATCACTGAACAGGGAAATCGAGTACCTGGAGAACTATATAGGCCTTCAGAAACTCAGGACAGACGCCAATCCAGATGTGCGGATAAGCGCTGTGATTCAGTTGCAGGAGAATTTGCTGCAGATATCTCCAATGCTCCTGATTCCTTTCGTGGAGAATGCTTTTAAGCATGGCATCAGTTTCCGTCAGCCTTCGCACATCAACATAAACCTTGAGACCCGGGAAAATACACTGTATTTCGATGTGTACAACAGCAAGCATTTCCGAGTGGAAAATGATCCGGAGAAGGACAAGAGTGGAATTGGCCTGAACAATGTAAAACAGCGCCTGCAATTGCTGTACCCGGGAAGGCACGAGCTGAATATCAGGGAAACCGGAAAGGAATATTTTATACATGTCACAATACAGTTATCTTAGTGCTGAAAACCGCTGCGAATGAAAGCCATAGCTGTAGATGATGAACCAATCGCCCTGGAGGTAGTGAAATCACACGCCGCCAAAGTGCCCTTTCTCGAGCTTCAAGCCTGTTATACCGATGCCTTCAAGGCCCTGGAATATCTTCAGAAAGAACCTGTGGACCTGTTGTTCCTGGATATAAAGATGCCCGATATTTCGGGCATCGATTTCTTCAACAGTTTAAGCAGGAAGCCGCTGCTCATCTTTACTACGGCCTACAGCGAACACGCTGTCACCAGCTTCGAGATGGATGCAGTGGATTACCTGCTGAAGCCTTTTTCGCTGTCGCGTTTCGTGAAGAGCTGTAACAAAGCCAATGAATTGTACAACTTCAGAAATGCGGGAGAGCCTCAGGATTTCCTGTTTGTCAAAGATGGATATGAGCAGCAGAAGGTTTTTTTTGAGGAAATTCTCTTTCTGGAAGCAGCGGGCAACTACGTCACCTATATTTTAAAGAACAGAAAAGTAGTCACCCGAAGTACCTTTCTGGAGGCCGTCCAGCTGCTTCCGCCTGGCGATTTCCTTAGGGTGCACCGAAGTTTTGTGGTTAATCTCAACAAAATTGACAAAGTAGAGAGGCACCAGGTAACGCTTCAGGGATTTGCGGTCCCGGTAAGTGAGGCTTACAGGCAGGATTTGGTCGCGGGTATAAGGGGGTTATAACCTGCATTGAATTTTATTTCATTCCCCACAGGCTTGTTAAATTCGTTTTTCGCTGAAGTTCTTTATCTTGGCCATAGAATTTGGAGTTTTTAAACTTAAGAATTAAAATAGATGATAAAAAAGATCCTCGCGGCTGTCTTAATCATAACAGGTCTCTCCTCGTGTAATTCACAGAAATCCATAAATCTCTTTAACGGGAAAGACCTTACCGGCTGGACCATGGATGTGCCCGAACTCGATGACAATCCCGGTGGGCCAGCTCCCTTTATTGTTAGAGACGGAATTCTGGTGAGCCTGGCAACTCCCAATGGACACCTGCTCACGGACAAGGTTTATAAGGATTATCGCCTGGAGGTGGAATATCGCTTTCCCAAGGAACCCGGAAACAGCGGAGTACTTGTTCACGCCTCTAACCTGAGAGAATTATATAAAATGTTCCCGCAGTCCATCGAGGTGCAGATGGAGCACGAAAACGCGGGTGATTTCTGGTGCATCGTGGAAAATGTCGAAGTCCCTGATATGGAACCCCGGCGCGGGCCAAAGGATAAGTGGGGAATTACAGAAGGCAAGGCCAGAAGGATTGAAAATCTCACCGATGGTTCTGAGAATCCTCTTGGAGAATGGAATACCATGATTATTGAGTGTAAAGGAGATACCATCAAGGTTTGGGTGAACGGTAATCTCGTGAATTCGGGCTTCAACGCCACTGCTACGGAAGGAAAGATAGCCTTACAGGCAGAGGGGTCAGAAGTGGAATTTAAAAGGGTGGTGCTCACTCAGCTCTAGGTTGAGCTTAAAAATCCTACTGGCACATGTTCCATAATCCCTGTACATTGCAGCCTTGATCACTTGAATTTCCAAATTTTCAGCAGAAACAAAACATCCCTATGAAGTTCCTCTCCCTCTTTTGCCTTGTTCTCAGCCTCAGTGTCCTCTCCTGCAAAGAAAACAACAGAACTACTGAAAGACACTACGAAATTCACATGGAGGACAGCCTGGTTTCCGGCCTCGATCCAGCCGATTTTGCCTCTGAAATAAATGGCATGAAGACCAGCTTTGTCAGCATTGCCAACAAAAAAGGGATCACCGCCAGCTTCACCAACTTTGGTCAGCGACTGGTCGCCTTACGTGTACCTGACAGGAATGGGGAACTGGAAGATGTAGTTCTGGGATTTTCCAGTCTTGAGGGATATAAGGACTCAGCAGAACCATTTTTTGGTGCAACCATAGGAAGGTATGGAAATCGGATAGCGAATGGGGAATTCGACCTCGACGGAACCACCTATACGCTTGAAAAGAATAACAACGGGCAGCATCTCCACGGTGGGGGTGAGGGCTTCCACAATTTGGTATGGGATATGAAGAAAACGGCTCCCAACCAGCTGGTGTTTTCCAGGATATCTCCCCACATGGAGGAAGGGTATCCGGGTAATCTCAGCGTCCAGACCATCTACACCCTAACCGAAGACAATGAGCTGAAAATAGAATATAAGGCTACTACCGATGCCAAAACCGTAATAAATCTAACCCATCACTCCTTTTTTAATCTCGCAGGTGCAGGGAATGGAAACATCAACCAACACGTCCTGACGATCAATGCTGACAGTTTTACTCCCGTGGATCAGAATCTGATCCCAACTGGTGAAATAAAGTCCGTTGCAGGCACTGCCTTCGATTTTACCACCCCCAAACCCATTGGGCAGGACCTGAAAGCTGATGATCCACAGCTGAAACACGGAATGGGCTATGACCACAATTTCGTTTTAAACCAACAGCCTGAAGCTCCTGAGGGCCTTGTGCTGGCAGCAAAAGTAGTAGAGCCTGAAAGTGGAAGGACCATGGAAGTCTATACCAATGAACCCGGACTTCAGTTCTACGGAGGGAATTTCCTCGATGGAAAGATAATTGGTAAAGAAGGTAAAGCCTACGTCCACAGAGGGTCTTTCTGCCTGGAAACCCAGCATTTCCCTGACTCTCCCAATCAACCAGGGTTTCCAGATGTGACCCTGGAACCTGGGGAAGAGTATTCCTCCATCTGCATTTACAAGTTTGGGATAACCAGCGAGTAAAGTCCTGAAGTTTTTTCCTCCCGCTAATAAAATCTCTTTCTCGTCTAAAACGATTTAGTATATTGGCAATGTTTTTCAGGATCTGGGAGCTGGAATGCCGGAATTCCCTTGGCCCTGCATCTCGTGATCTAACTATACCAACAAAACCAAAACCATGGCGCAAAGATCCTCCTACCGCGTACCCTTCATATTCCTGACCGTCCTCTTTTTCTTATGGGGATTCATCACCGTCCTCGTTGACTCCCTCATCCCCAGATTAAGGGAAGTCTTCACCCTCACTTATTTTCAGGCCGGCCTGGTACAGTTTTCCTTCTTTGGGGCCTATTTCCTGCTTTCAATTCCCTCGGGATACCTGCTCTCCCGCATCGGCTATAAAAAAGGCCTCATCCTGGGAATGTGCACCATGGCAGCAGGCTGTCTGCTATTTTACCCCGCAGCATCCCTTAGGCTCTTCAGCCTGTTCATTCTGGGATATTTCATTCTGGCAGCAGGAATTACCATTTTACAGGTAGCAGCCAACCCCTATGTCACCATTCTGGGGCCCGAGGAAACTGCCTCGAGCCGATTGAACCTTTCCCAGGCCTTCAATTCCCTCGGAACGGCCATCGCCCCCGCCATAGGTGCCCTCTTCATTCTGGGCGATAAAGTGAAAAGCAGCGAGGAGATAGAATTCCTTACTGAAGCCGAACGCCAGGTGTATTATATTTCTGAAGCATCCGCAGTGCAGACCCCATTTCTTGGCATTGCTGCCTTTATTGCGTTGATCGCGCTGGTCTTTGCGTTTGTAAAACTCCCGAAATTCCAGGATTCCCCGGCCAGCAACAACTATAGCCTGGTCTTCAGGAGCAGGAAACTCATCCTGGGGGCTATCGGGATCTTTTTTTACGTCGGGGCTGAAGTTGCCATTGGCAGTTATATCATCAATTACTTCCTGTCCCTCGACCTCGCCACCACCATCAGGGAGTCCGGATTTATGACGACCATCGCAGAGCTCATACTCACCTCAGGCGTTACCAGTTCCACCGATATGGCTGTCGTAGGGGTATTTGTCACCTTCTACTGGTCAGGCGCAATGGTGGGCCGGTTTATCGGGTCATACCTCACAAAGATCATTTCCCCAGCTGTAATACTAAGCGTTTTTGCGTCCTGCGCCATCGCACTTGTCGTGATTTCCGGTTTTTCTACCGGGCTTCTGGCTATGTGGACCCTCCTTGCTGTAGGCCTGTTCAATTCGATCATGTTCCCTACCATTTTCAGTCTGGCTCTCGACGGGCTGGGGGAACTGAAGCCTGAAGGTTCAGGAATCCTGTGCACCATGATCGTTGGGGGAGCCATAATCCCTCCCGCTTTCGGATTTCTCATCGATACCTTCGACTTCAATGCAGCCCTTATCCTCGTGATCTTCTGCTATGCCTACATACTTTTTTACGGGTACTATAGCAAGAGAAGGATTCTACCCCCAACCTTGGCTGAAGAGGCTTAAAAAACTGCTTATATGAAGGCCAGACGCACTTCACTCAAGGATATCGCCAGGGAACTAAAGGTCTCTGTCACCACGGTCTCCTTTGTTCTGAATGGAAAAGGGAAGGAGAAGGGGATTTCTGAAACGGTTTCTGAAAAGATCCTGAAATACGTCGAAGAGATCGGCTACAAGCCCAACCAGCTGGCCCGAAGCCTGCGTACGGGCAGGTCCAGGATCATCGTTTTCATGGTCGAGGACATCTCCAATTCCTTCTTTGCCAGACTGGCCCGGCTCATTGAAGATATCGCGTATGAAAAGGGCTACAGGATCCTTTTCTGCAGCAGCGAGAATGATGACCGAAAATCAAGGGAACTGATTGACCTTTTCCTGGAAAGGCAGGTGGACGGTTTTATCATCATCCCTTCCCCGGGAAACCAGGATACCCTGGAAAAACTTCAGAAGCAGAATGTTCCTGCAGTTCTTTTCGACAGGTATTTTCCCGAACTGCAAAGCAGTTACGTGGTCATAAACAACGAAGAATCAGCTTATAATGCCACACGGCACTTGATAGGGAACGGGTTCAGGAAGGTAGCCTTTATCACCATAGATTCTGAACAGAAACAGATGCAGGATAGGTTGAATGGCTATCGGAAGGCAGTTCAGGAACTGGGCCTGAAGGAAAATGTCCTCGTGGTACCTTTCAAGGACAGCAATGCGAATAGGAATCAGGAGATCCTGAAGGATTTTTTCAGGGGGGAGCAGGAATTCGATGCCCTTTTATTCGCTACCAACTACCTCACTGAAACAGGGCTGTATGTGATCAGGGAACATTTTCCCCAGATGAAGGACAAATGCGGGATGTTATCTTTCGATGACACCAGTTTCTTCAAAATACATACGCCTGCCATCACAGCCATTGCACAACCGCTGAAGGAGATTGCGAAGGAACTGATGGAGATCCTGCTGGAACAGATAAGAAATGCAGGTCCTAAAAATTCAGAACTGAAACAAAAGGTTCTGAAGACAGAACTGATGGTCCGGGAATCCTCACTCCCTCAGAAATAAGTACATTTTATTCCCACTTCAGCAATTAACCCTGTTATTTAAGTGGATGTGCTTCCACGCCTTCGTGAGTAATAACCACGGGCAGGATGTATCCATTTTCATCAAATTTCATCTCCTCAATAGCGGTTTCCCTGGAATTTCTGTCAGTCTCGCCAAGCGGCCTTCTGTGATACACGATATAATAGGTGTCCTCATTCGGGACTTTAATCACTGAATGATGCCCCGCCCCGGTGGCGATCTTCGGGTCCTGCTGCAGGATCTTTCCTACCCTTTTAAAGGGACCCATAGGCGAATCGGCAATGGCATAGGCAACGCTGTAATCAGGTCCTGTCCATCCACCTTCCGACCACATAAAGTAGTATTTTCCATTGCGTACGAACATAAAAGGGCCTTCCACGTAATTTTCCGGAGTGACTTCCTTAAAGATTTTCCCATCTTCGAACGGAATAAATCCTGTAAAGTCATCATTCAGCTTCGCAATGTTGCAGTGTCTCCAGCCTCCATATATTAGGTAGTATTGCCCATCAATATCCTTGAAAACGAACTGGTCTATGGGTTGTGCCCCATTGTGGAACTTGTCGATAAGAGGTTTTCCAAGATGATCCTTAAAAGGACCCGCAGGGTTCGAAGCAACCGCAACCCCTATCCCGCCAGATTCGCTGTCACTCTGGATGTCATTTGCACCGAAAAAGAGGAAATACCTGTCGTCCTTTTTAATGATCGAAGGCGCCCAAACTGCCCTGTTCGCCCATTTTACTGCAGCCGTGTCCAGAATCCTTTCGTGCTTCGTCCAGGAAACAAGATCGGGGGAAGAAAAAGCATCAAAAAAGACCTGTTTTTCATAAGGCGCAGAGAAGGTGGGGAAGATCCAGTAGGTATCGTCGAAGATGATCCCTTCCGGATCTGCATACCAGCCCGGGAACACCGGATTGTTATTTGAAGTTTTACTGGCCTCCTGTGCTGAAGAGGTTAAGAAGCTGAGGAAAAGACAAAAGTAGAGCAGGATCTTCATGAATAATTGTAAATAAAAACAATGATAAAAACCGAAGATACTATATTTTTCCTTTCCTGTTCCCTGTACTGTGCATGAAAAAGCTGAACCGGATTTAGGCCCCAATTTAGAAAAGGAGTGAAATTTTCTTGAATCTGAAGATAATTTTCACTTGTTTTACTAAATCGTTTTAGGTACGAGGTCTCTTCCTTAGCTGAAGACATCGTCACAACTGAATAAAATATCTGAAAATGAAAAAAATCCTGCTTTCCTTCCTTCTGCTGAGTTTTATGCAAACCCAAGCCCAGGATGATATCCTGCCAAGCATCCAGTATCCCGTGGATTATGCCAATCCGCTCATAGGTACCGATTCCCATTACAGTCTGTCCAACGGTAATACCTACCCCGCCATAGCAATGCCTTGGGGAATGAATTTCTGGACTCCACAGACAGGAAAGATGGGAGACGGCTGGGCCTACACCTACGATTCCAACAAGATCAGGGGCTTCAAGCAGACCCATCAGCCTTCGCCCTGGATGAACGACTACGGCCAGTTTTCCATTATGCCTGTCACCGGAAAGCTACGCTTCCAGGAGGAGGAGCGCCAAAGTTGGTTCTCCCATAAAGCCGAGGAGGTCAAACCATATTATTACAGCGTCTATCTTGCAGACCACGATGTCACCACAGAAATTACCCCTACTGAAAGAGCTGCCCGGTTCCGATTCACCTTCCCCGAAACTGACAGCTCCTTTGTGGTCATTGATGCCTTCGACAGAGGCTCCTACGTGAAGATCCTTCCGAAGGAGAATAAGATCATTGGTTATACCACCAGAAACAGTGGTGGAGTGCCCGAAAACTTCAAAAACTACTTCGTGGTGGAATTCGATAAGGAATTCGAATTCACAGGCACCTTCAGCGACAGTGTCTTTACCAGGGCCTCCCTTGAGTCCCTGTCCAATCACGCTGGTGCTGTAATAGGCTTTAAAACCAAAGACAACGAGGTCGTGAACGCCAAGGTTGCATCATCTTTCATCAGCCACGAGCAGGCTGAAAGGAACCTGCAGGAGATAGGAAACAACTCCTTTGATGATTTAAAACAAAAGGGTCGTGAGATCTGGAACAAGGAGCTCAGCAGGATCATAGTAGAAGGCGGAACCCCCGACCAGTATGAAACCTTCTATTCCAGCCTTTACAGGTCGCTCCTGTTC
>CBFGYW010000024.1:0-12163 GCA_965653085.1 uncultured Salinimicrobium sp. | reverse complement strand
CGTTTGCAGGATTGCCAGTCCGCTTCCCATTATAAACAATCCCAGAAGAAAGAGGATATACGTCCTGGACATTGCAGCCGGAATAAACAGCAGCGCCCCCACTGCCATGATCAGGAGGCCGACCGACATCCCGTTCTTGAAACCGAAATAATTCAGGGTCTTTGTAGAGATGGGTGCCATCACCACATAGGCGATATAAAAGGCAAAAGTCACGAAGTAGGACTGGAAGGCGGTGAGTTCACAGGCGATCTGCAGATAAGGGATCAGAAGGGAATTCAACCAGGTGACGAAGCCGAAGATGAAAAACAGGGCTCCAATGATGATGATGGAACGTGTGGTGTCACTAGAGGATCTCTGCTCTAGATGTGATTTCTGGGGGGAATTTGCCATTTCGTTGATTCTTTTGTCCCGCACTGCTGCGGATTTTAAAATGCCCCTAAAGTAAAAACTTTTCCGGCAACTCCAGAGCATCGGACTACAAAATAGCCTTGAATTTTTAATATTGCCAAATACTTTCCTGAAATTTTTATAAAAGTGGGGGGGGATCAGAATTCCATCCATTCATTTTGGACCTATCATTCCCGAGTCATTCGCGAGTCATTCGCGAGTCATTCGCGGGTCATCTGCGACTAAAACTCGCAAATGAGTCGGAAATAACTCGGCAGTGTCTCGGGAAAAATACAAGGAAGCACGTGCCAATCTGAAGATTGGCGGTCAATAGGCCTGAATCTTCAGATTTCGCCCGGTGAATGGCGTACCGCTGGGCCTGGTCTTTAGAACAGCGCCCCACCATCCCCATAACTATCGGGGCCCACAGCGGTATAGGTCAATCTCTCCTTCTCCCATTAATATTTATTCAAGAGACGTCTAAATAACCTTATATTTGTATCCTTAAAAGCAGCGGGTAATATAACCTAACCCGTTATGAAATAGACAGATGAAGCACATTCGAAACTTTTGTATAATCGCACATATTGACCACGGGAAGAGTACCCTAGCAGACAGACTTCTGGACTTTACCGGCTCGGTGACCGAAAGGGAGAAACAGGAACAGTTGCTCGACAGCATGGACCTGGAGCGGGAGCGGGGCATCACCATCAAGAGCCACGCCATCCAGATGGATTATACATATAAAGGAGAACAATATATTCTGAACCTGATTGACACCCCGGGCCACGTGGATTTCTCTTATGAAGTTTCCCGTTCCATCGCTGCCTGCGAGGGAGCCTTATTGGTTGTCGATGCCGCACAGAGTATTCAGGCACAGACAATTTCAAACCTATACCTGGCCCTGGAAAACGACCTGGAGATCATTCCAGTACTGAATAAGGTGGATCTTCCCAGTGCCAATCCGGAAGAAGTGACCGATGATATCGTGGACCTCCTGGGTTGTGACCCGGCAGACGTTATTCCTGCCAGTGCTAAGACCGGAATAGGGATTGAAGAGATCCTTTCAGCTATTATAGAGCGAATCCCTCCCCCATCAGGAAAGGTGGATGCCCCACTAAGGGCTCTTATTTTTGATTCTGTCTATAATCCTTTCCGGGGAGTAGAAACCTATTTCCGAGTCATCAACGGCTCCATAAAAAAAGGCCAGCACATCAAGTTCGTCGCTACCGACAAGAACTATTATGCCGATGAAGTTGGTACCCTTAAACTGAAACAGTTTCCAAGGCAGGAGATCAAGACCGGAGATGTGGGATACCTCATCACGGGGATTAAAGAAGCCAAGGAAGTAAAGGTGGGTGACACCATTACCGACGCCAAGAACCCTACTACCGAAGCTGTTCCCGGATTTGAGGATGTGAAGCCTATGGTATTCGCCGGGATCTATCCGGTAGATACCGAAGATTACGAAGACCTGCGGGCTTCGATGGAGAAACTGCAGCTTAATGATGCTTCCCTGGTATTCACTCCGGAAAGTTCCGCTGCCCTGGGCTTCGGATTCCGCTGTGGTTTCCTGGGGATGCTGCATCTGGAGATCATTCAGGAAAGGCTGGAACGGGAATTCGATATGACGGTAATTACCACCGTACCTAACGTGTCCTACCACGCATTCACTCATAAGAACAAAGACCAGGTCATCCTGGTTAATAACCCTTCCGACCTGCCCGACCCTTCGAGCCTGGATCGGGTAGAGGAACCATTTATCAAGGCCACCATTATCACCAAATCAGATTTTGTGGGCCCCGTTATGTCACTGTGTATCGAAAAACGAGGGCAGATCACCAATCAGACCTACCTTACTACCGACAGGGTGGAGCTTTCCTTCGATATGCCATTGGCAGAGATCGTCTTCGATTTCTACGACCGCCTGAAGACAGTTTCCAAAGGCTACGCCTCCTTTGACTACTCCCCTATTGGAATGAGGGCCTCAAAGCTCGTCAAGGTGGATGTACTTCTCAATGCCAATGTTGTGGATGCCCTATCAGCCCTTTTACACGCCGACAATGCTTACGACATCGGAAAGAAGATGTGCGAGAAGCTGAAGGAGCTTATTCCAAGGCAGCAGTTCGACATTCCCATCCAGGCCGCCATCGGTGCCAAGATCATCGCCCGGGAGACTGTGAAAGCCCTCAGGAAGGACGTTACGGCCAAGTGTTATGGGGGAGATATCTCCAGGAAGAGAAAGCTGCTGGAGAAGCAGAAAAAGGGGAAGAAACGTATGCGCCAGGTAGGGAATGTGGAAATTCCACAGGAAGCCTTTATGGCGGTACTGAAGCTGAACGATTAGCCTCATTCCATCGCCGCTGCTGCCATTCTGAAGATTGGAGCCAGAGATATTTTAGTATAACGGAGTTTCCCCTATTGGGGCTTCCTGAATATTTTACAATATCTTTGATAAAAAACCAGTTTGGATTTCCTGAAGGTATTCGAAAACAGTTCAGCCCGGCAGTATTTTCTCGGGATAGGTTCCATCCTTCTGGTTTCCCTTGTCTGTTTTCTTTTCATAGATATCATCGGCTACCACGTAGTGGCACTACTGCTTCTGCTGACGGTTTCCCTGCTGGCGATGTTCTTCAGGATGCTGCCTATACTCGTGGTGGCGATTCTCAGCGCCCTCATCTGGAACTTCTTCTTTATCCTGCCCGTAGGCACCTTTAAGATAAGCACTCCGGAAGATGCCCTGCTGTTCCTGATGTATTTTGTCATTGCCGTGATGAATGCCGTTTTCACCACCAGGATCCGCAAACTGGAAGCCCTGGCCAGGGAAAGGAAGGAAAAGGAAAAAACCCTGCAGTTGTACAATATCCTGTTGAATTCCCTTTCGCACGAACTGAAAACCCCCATAGCCACCATAATTGGGGCGGTCGACACCCTGAAACTGGACCCTGACCTCCTGAATCCCCAACAGCGCCGGGAACTGCTCACAGAAATTGATATTGCCAGTTACAGGCTGCATCAGCAGGTGGGGAACTTGCTGAGCATGAGCCGGCTGGAATCTGAATTCCTGAAACTGCAGCTGGACTGGTATGACCTGAATGAGCTGGTACACGGGCTGATCCAGAAGTACCTGCCAGAATCCGGGAAGCATACTATCCGTTTTTCAGAAAAGGAGCAGCTGCCCCTGTACTGCGTAGATGGCCTTTTGATAGAACAGATCCTGGACAATATCCTGCACAATGCCCTGCAGCACACCCCAGCGGGAACTCTTATAGACATAAAGGTGGAGGTTTCTGAAAAAGGTTTCAGGCTTTGCGTAGAAGACAATGGCCCGGGATTTCCCGAAGACAAACTGGAGCAGGTGTTTGAGAAATTTTACAGATTGCCCCACACTTCGGCCGGGGGTACTGGCCTTGGCCTGGCCATTGCCAGGGGGCTGGCCGTAGCCCATCAGGGGAGTATCAGCCTGAAGAACAGGCCGGGGGGAGGTGCCCTTTTCACGGTGGACATTCCGGCCGCATCCACAAAACCAGAGGAAGATCATGAATAAAGGAAGTATCCTCATCATTGACGATGAACCCCAGATCCGCAGACTGCTGAAGATCGTCCTGGAGAGCAACGATTTCAAGGTTATCTTAGCAGAAACGGGCAGTGAGGGAATTCTCCTTGCTGCCAGCCACGCCCCCGAACTCATCCTGGTGGACCTGGGCCTGCCAGACCTCAGCGGCCACCAGGTGCTGCTGGAACTGCGGAACTGGTACGAAAAGGCCATCGTGATGCTCTCGGTACAGGATGCCGAAGAGGATATCATAAAGGCCCTGGATAACGGTGCCACAGACTATCTGCTCAAACCCTTCCGGACGGGAGAATTGCTGGCGAGGATACGTTCCTCCATCCGACTGCATCAGAACCAGGAAAACCAGCACCTGATCGTCTCAGATGACCTGGAGATCGACCTGAGGGCAAAAACCGTGACTTTTGATGGTTCCCCCGTAAAACTTACCAGCACCGAATACAATCTGTTAATATTACTGGCCAGAAATCAGGGCAAGGTGCTCACTCACCAGTACCTACTGCGGAATATCTGGGGAATCGCCCTGCAGCACGAGACCCAGTACCTGCGGGTCTTTATTGCCCAGCTGCGGAAGAAGATAGAACACCAACCCAATGCCCCAGTACATCTTATCACTCAGAGTGGGGTGGGTTACAGATTTTTATAGTAAGCCTTCCTTTTATCACGCCCTGATCTCGAAACCACCAGGAGTGCATTTGAATGTGCCCTAGCCTGAACCGCTATCTTTAAACAGCCCATCTTTATAAAATCTTTATATCTACTGACATTTCTTTATACCCTCTCCCTCTTTCCCCACCTACCTTTGTAAATTCTTTTGCATTGGAAATGCCCAGACTCAATTACCAGATCATCGCCCATATAATGGGTTTCTTATTGTTGTGCAACGGGGGATTCATGTTATTTGCGGTTCTGGCCAGCTGGTACTATGAGGATGGGATTACGGTACAGATCACTGCTGCCGCCCTGCTGGTTCTTTTAACCGGTCTCAGCCTGATGTTCTTTACCCGAGGCCACACCAAGGAAGTACGCCCCCGGGAAGGCTATGTAGTCGTAAGTTTTGGATGGATCCTTTTATCCCTGAGCGGTTCACTGCCCTTTGTATTCAGCGGGGCCATACCTTCCTTTACCAATGCCGTTTTTGAAACCGTCTCAGGCTATACCACCACCGGGGCCACCATTCTCGTCGATATTGAAGTCATTCCCAAAGGAATCCTCCTGTGGAGAAGCCTTACCCATTGGATTGGTGGTATGGGAATCATCGTTCTGGCCATTGCCGTGCTCCCCATGCTTGGAGTAGGTGGAATGCAGCTGTTTTCAGCTGAATCCCCGGGTCCCAGTGCTGACAAATTGAAACCCCGGATCTCTGATACCGCAAAACGACTCTGGCTGATCTACTTCGGCTATACCCTTATCCAGGCCCTGCTGCTAAAACTGGCAGGCATGAATTTCTTCGATGCCGTCAACCACTCGATGAGCACCATGGCCACTGGGGGTTTTTCCACCA
The DNA here is from genome assembly GCA_965653085.1 of uncultured Salinimicrobium sp. Taxonomy (GTDB): domain Bacteria; phylum Bacteroidota; class Bacteroidia; order Flavobacteriales; family Flavobacteriaceae; genus Salinimicrobium. The sequence goes on along the minus strand of CBFGYW010000024.1, from coordinate 6,701 downwards.
AAAACACCAGTGCCGCCTTCTGGAACGAGCAGCCGCTGATCCAGTATATCCTCATCCTTTTCATGTTCCTGGCCGGACTCAACTTCGTGCTCAGTTACTATGGCTTCAAAGGCAGGTTCCGGAAGATCTATTCCGATGATGAATTCCGATGGTACACCGGATTCATCCTGCTCTTCAGCCTCATCACCGCCCTTACCATTTATTTTAAGGCAGATCTCACCCTGTCCTCCATAGAACATCCACAGGTGTGGGGAAGAGCCGAAAGTGCCATCAGGCATTCCCTTTTCATGGTGCTTTCCGTCATCACCACCACAGGGTATGTTTCAGCCGATTACAGCCTTTGGGCACCCCTTACCAGCACCCTGTTCTTTGCACTCCTCTTCCTTGGTGGTTCGGCAGGTTCCACCTCGGGTGGGGTTAAGGTGATGCGGCACCTCATAATGATCAGAAACGGAATCATGCAGTTTAAGAGGGCTCTCCACCCCCACGCTGTTCTGCCAGTCAGGTTCAACGGCAAGGCCGTGAGAAATGAGATCGTGTTCAACGTACTCGGCTTCTTTATCCTGTATCTGCTGTCATTCATCGTTGGGGCGGTGGTACTGGCGGCGCTTGGGCTGGACCTTATTACCGCCCTGAGCGGTGCGGCTACCAGCCTTGGAAATGTTGGCCCCGCCTTCGGAAGCCTTGGCCCGGTGAATAACTTCAGCGGCCTACCGGCCCTGGCCAAATGGTGGTGCTCATTCCTCATGCTCATCGGCCGACTCGAACTCTTCACGGTGCTGATCCTTTTCTCTCCTTACTTCTGGAGAAACCGATAAGAACTTCACACTTTCAGCATTCAATGAAAGATCGCTGCCCCCTAGCCTCCGGATGCCTCCGCATGAACTTCTGAAGGTTTCGCCTCAATAGCCTTTCCCAGATACACTAGCAGATCCCCTTCCGCAACCTTCACCTGCGAATTTTCCGTGGGAATTATCTCCAGGTCCCCCTGCCTGTGTTTGATGAACAGCGGAATATTAATCGATTCCTTTTTAAAAGCTGCCAACAGCTCCAGATAATGCTCCTGGGAATTCAGGCTGATTTCCTTAACGGCAGGATACGTCCGCGAAACCTCGGTCAGGCTTATAAAATCGTCGGTGGGAGAAAAAAGGCCATCCGCAGGCTTGTATTCGGGATGTTCCATTTCTTCCAGGGAAATAAGGCGGTAGGAACCCTTTTCCCCAAACTGCTTTCCGAATTTCCTGATGGCCGTCTTGTTGATGTCGGTGTTACCGGTGAGGGCCAGGAGATAGCCCATATCGTTCAGTTCTATGTTGTTCTGCAGGTCATCGGCATAGATGCTTTCCTCCAGGGCTTCGAGGCCCATTTCCCTTGCCTTTTGCACATTGTCCGGATTGCTGTCAATAAGCACCACGTGCCTGTCATTCTTTTTGAAATAGGCAGCTATCAGCCTGGGAGCCGAAGATGCTCCTATGATCATGATACCTTTGGAATCCTTCAGGAACACCCCCAGCAGGCGGGCGATCCATCTGGCGGTGGTTGCATTAAGGATGACGGTACCCAGCACGATCATGAACACCAGGGGAGTGATGAATTCCGCGCCCTCTATGTTCAGCCTCTCCAGTTTTAGTCCCAGCAGCGATGCAATTCCGGCAGCCACGATCCCCCTGGGGCCCACCCAGCTGATGAAGAGTTTTTCCTTGAAATGAAGTCCGGAGCCAATGGAACTCAGGAAAACCCCCAGCGGACGGAGTCCGAAGACCACCACCGCAAACAGAAGCAGGGCCTGCCGGTTGAATACCAGCAGCATTTCTTCCAGCTGGATGTTTGCCGCCAGCAGAATGAACAGGATGGACACCAGCAGGATGCTGAGGGATTCCTTGAAATAAAGCAGCTCCTTCAGGTTGGGCAGGTTGATGTTTCCCATTACCATTCCCATGATCACCACCGCCAGCAGGCCGCTCTCGTGCGCAAAGGTATCGGCAAGCACAAAGACCCCGATCACGGTCGCCAGGGTGAAGACGTTCAGGAGGTAATGAGGGATCACGTTTCTCTTGATGAGCCACACCAGAGCGTGGGCAAAGGCAAAACCGAAGGAAAAACCGAACAGCATGATCTTCCCGAATTCCATCAGCGCCGTAGTGGTATAGGAATTCGCATCTTCCACCCTTATAAATTCAAATACCAGTACCGCCACCAGCGCCCCTATGGGATCTATGAGAATGCCTTCCCAGCGAAGAATGGAGGAAATGTCCTTCTTAAGCGGGATATGCCGCAGGATAGGAGCAATTACCGTGGGCCCCGTCACTATTACCAAAGAGGCGAACAGGAAGGAGATCTGCCAGGATAGGCCAAAGATCCAGTGCGCTGCCAGGCCTGCCCCCGCAAAGGTGATGACCACCGCAATGGAAATGAGCTTGAAGATCACCGGACCAATATTAAGCACATCATTCCGCCTTAGGGTAAGTCCGCCTTCAAACAGGATCACTGCAATGGCAAGGGAGACAAAATAGAACAGGCTTTCGCCCGGGAAGAGGCCTTCCTGCCCATTCCAGATGGGTTCCAGCCATTTGGTCCCGTCGGCAGATAAAAGCGTGGAGACAGGACCTACGAACAGGCCGATCAATATTAGCGGCAAAATGGCCGGTATCTTCAATTTCCAGGCGACCCATTGGGCAAGGATCCCCAGGATCACTATTCCTGCTAGTTCTAACATTTAAGCTTTTGTTGCTATAATACTAAAAAAATGAAGTATTTCCCCGCTTTTTCTGCGGAACTTGTCTCTACAGTCATAACTTTTATGGGCGCCCTGGCTTTTTTTCAAAGCTTCGGTAAGCATTCTTCTAAGAATTCAAACTCCCTAGGATAAATCCGGTACCCAGGGCTGCCAGGATCCTTAGAACCCATTTCAAGCTTGTCCCCGATCTCTTATTCCGCGCCGCCTCCACCTGCAAAAGAAGAAGCTGCTGATTCTTCTCAAGAAGTTCCAGCTGCAGCTCCAGAGCCCCATTTTCCTTCTCCAGCCCCTGTACCAGCCGACTATAGGTGCCAATCTCCACCTCCAGCAGGCCCTGCTGTGCCTCCAGCCTGGATTTCTCCTCCAGGTCCAGCGCAATTTCCCTCACCATCCAAAAGGGAAAGCTCACAGGACGAATATCCTTAGTGTCGCCGGGATAAGGACAGGTCACGACCTGTCCCACGTCCTGCTTTTCTAGCCCCCCTGACTCACCTGTAATTCCCTGAGACCACATCTCGCAGACTGTCAACGTCGCGAATGCGAATAATAGCAGCTTTCTTTTCATTAGTGTGTTCAATTAATGCTTTTCTCTTTTGCTGAAGCACCCCCAGCGAATCCTGCAACTCCCTGTTCACCTGCTGCTGCATATAAACACATTTCTGCAGGGAATCCAGCTGCAACAGGTTCTTCCCCCGCTGCTCTTCTAAAGAGTTCTCCAGCAGCTCTATTTCCCTTCTCAGGAGCTGCCTGTCATATTCCTGCCATATAATGAAACAAGCAACAAGAAAAGCCATCAGGCAACCTAAAAGAAGGACTGACTTTGCAACATCTTCTTTGTTATTCATTCCATTCATATCCAGAAAACTCTTAACTCTTAATTCATAACTCTTAACTCTTCACCCCCATCTCAAAATGCGGACAATCAATAAACCCATCTTTCAAGTCATTCCCATTCCAGTCTCCGCCCCATCTATTCTGCGGATGCAGGCTTTCCCAATAATCGCCCAGGATCTTGATCGTGTTCCATTCCAGGCAGAGTCTGCCGGCCAGGAAGACATTGAAATCCACCGCCAGACGGCTCAGGTGCTGACTCGCCAGGGTTTTGGTCAGCCCCTGCTCAAACAGGCGCTGCTGTTCTTCCGAGGAACGCCAGGCGTGGCCGAAGGTGAGGCCGAAGCCCATCAGGTGGGCATAGCTGATCAGCTTGGCGATGTTGCGGGTGAAGAGTTGTTGATGGTCACTTAGTCTCATTTGTGTTGGATAGTTAAAAGTTAAAAGGTTTAAACGGGGAAGGGTTCACCAGAGGACACAGCCAAAAAGATTATCCCTTATGCATTATTCCTTATTCATTATTCAATATTCATTATTCATTAAAAAATTTCCTCAGCCTCCCCATCACCCCTTCATTGATCAGGTTCATAAGGCTTTCAAACCACGCAAAGATCTTTGCCTTCCTGCCGGTCAATCTTTTCTGGTTCTCCCCAATGGAATATATATCGAGCAGGGTGGCCATAATGGCAATGGTGCCTGAGGCGAGCATAAAAAAGCCGGGGAGGTAGGAGAGCTCTCCAATGGCGGCCAGAATACTGAAAAAGCTGCTCCAGGTAACCAGCACGGTAACTGTCGCGATCTTCCACATACTGCTCCAGCCTTTGGCAGAGCTGAAATAATTTTCCTTGTCCACAGCCTCGTGGCGGGAGGCTTTCACGCCGGAGATAAAGTCCAGCCAGAAGACCACAAAATAAAGGCTCAGACTCACCGCCGCCACCACTATGGGCAGCAGCAGGGCTTTTATGGGAGTGTCTTCGATCAATAAGTTCAACAGGCCCTGCAGGCTCATTGAGCCCGGGGCTGCCAGTACCAGAAACGAGATGTTTTCGGTACTGAATAGCTTTTTGGCAAAGCTCAGGATGGTGGTGGGTTGTGTTATCATAATCTAACTTTTTATCAGTTGCCTTGTTTTAACTTCCTCCTACAGGCTCTCTTCCACAGGCTCGGGGTGACAGAGGGCTGAAGGTCACAGCAGCAGCAGTTCCCTACCCACGATCTCGCTTCGGTAATGCTTCAGTCCTGCCTCATCCTCCCAGCTGCGGGTGGTGAGTTTACCCTCTACAGCCAGTCTGGTTCCCTTTCTCACGTGTTCCTCGACGATCCCGGCCGTCCTGTTCCAGAAAACTATCTGATGCCAATAGGTCTTCTCTACCACTTCCCCTGCAGCATTAATGTAATTTTCGTTGGTGGCCAGGGAGAATCTCGCAAATTTCTTCCCATCCTCCAGGACTTTCACCTCCGGATCCTGGCCCACATGGCCCAGGAGTTGTACTTTGTTCCTTAAATTGTTCATATGTGATAAATTGATGATTGCCTACTCCTACCTGGAACAGGTCACGCCCTGTCCTCACAAATCTGCTGACCACTCCCCTACCTCTTAACTCTTTAACTCTTAACTCTTAACTCTTAACTCTTAACTCATAACTCCAAACTCCCCACATACCCACTATCCGACTGCCCGCTGTCTTCCCCGATGAAGGCGACATACACGTGATAAATTCCCGGTGGAACACCTGCGACTGAAAGGCTATGGAAGCCTTTGTATCTCAGGCTGGCACTGAGTTCCTGCAGTGCACATCCGTTTTCCGGATCATAGGCCAGAAGGATCATCCGGTCTCTGGCGCCCTTGTAGGGCCCTGAGGAAGGATCCCAACTGAATATAAGCGTTGTTCCCTCCCTTACCAGCTGCAGGTCTTCAGGAAGCTGCAGCTCACCGCTGCTTAGCTGTACCAGGGCGGGGTCTATCGCGGAGTTCATCCCGTCTCTATTGAGAGCAGTTTTATGTAAAACCGAACTCGCAGCGTTGACGCCCCATACCGTCGGACTATAATTCCGGAAACCCAGCCGCACAAAATCCTGGATGGGCTTCAGCCATTGGTTGACCAGATTGAAGATATACCGGTTTTCCATCTCCTTCTCAGAAGGAGGCGCAGTCCTTACCGGAATCCGCCTTACATAATGCTGGCCCTTCCAGGTACAACCCACTACCGTTCCTATCTTGCCAATAAAACTTCCGTTCTTAATAATAGCCATGTGAAAACCTCTGGAATTACGGTCTGCCGGATCTGCGGGATACCCTTTCAGGAAAAGAAACGGGCAGGGCATTGCTCCCCGCCCGTTACTCCAGCTCAACCTTTATGAAACCTAACCAGTTATAAATGCCATTCCTGAAACCGCTTCCGGTAAGCTCTTAAGCCACTAATACGGTACCGGCGAATTTGCTGTTGGAGACGATGCTGCCGTCTTCCTTCTGGAAGCTCAGATACACTTGAAGCTCCTCCCCGGTGAGATAGCCGGTAGCGGCAATATCTACGGTGGCATCTTCTCTTACAGCCCCACTTTCCAGCACCACTTTGGCCTGATTCCTGTCGGGGTTGTAAATGAGCACCAGGGCTTTATCAGAAGAACTGGCATTGCCATCCCCCGCGTTGGAGGTCCAGTCCACGGTAAGTACGCCCGCTTCCAGGCTGGCACTTGCAGTTTCCACTGCGGTTAACCTTCCACGACTCACCAGGGCATTGGGATAGTCCACCGAAAAGTCGGGGGCAGTACCGGTTATCGCGTTCTTCACGTTGTAGGACATCGCGGCGTTCACGGCAGTCTGGCCAATGGCAAAGGACTTGTAGCCTACATTGATGAAGGTCTGGATCGGCTGAAGAAATGCGACCATGGCCTTAAATTTGTTCCGCTGATTCACCTGTGCCGGAGTCCGTGGATTGGCTATGTTCGGGGCCACGGCCCTGATATAGCTGATCCCTCTCCAGAAGGAGCCCACTACGGTTCCAACCTTTCCTGAAAATCCTCCGAGGATCCCTTGTTTAATTACTCCCATTTTTTAAAGTTTTAGAGGTTAATACTAAGCTTGTTTCTTTTTTTTGGGAGATCGGAATTTAATCCGATAATCTTTTAAAAG
>CBFGYW010000023.1:0-12526 GCA_965653085.1 uncultured Salinimicrobium sp. | reverse complement strand
AGTTCATATGATGGCTTTACCTTTAAATACGAACGAGTAAGTATTTTGTGACAGAAGATTACTAATAATTTCCCGAAGGTCACAGCTCCTGTAACAAATCCTTTGGCAGCGCGTCTTCCTTTTATCCACTTTTAGAAAAAATGAAGAATCTCTACTTCCGCATCAGGAAAAGCAGACTGATAAATCGAGGCGTCATCAATCTCAGGTATATCATTGGCATAGGCTTCATCCCTTCAGGCCTGATCAAGCTGGTGAACAAACCTTTCACTAATCCTGAAAATACCGGAGTCTTCGCCGAATTCCTGCATGCCTTCTACGATACCGGCTTCTACTACAATTCCATAGGCTTCTTTCAGCTGCTGGCGGGGGTATTGCTGATCACTCAGCGCTTCGCGACTTTGGGAGCCTTTATTTTCCTGCCCATCATCTTGAACATTGCCATTCTGACCCTCAGCACCATTGGCAGCCTGACTCCCGTTATAGCCACTTTGATGTTGCTGGGAATCGTCTTTCTGCTGCTCTGGGATCTGCCAAAGTGGATCAATATCTTCAGAAAGGATCAGAGCGCCTTTTCCAGCAATTGGGCAGGGGAGCTGCCTACGTATAATTCAATTGATAATTACACTGGCCTTGCCCTTCTTTTGCTACCCACTTTACTCCTGCTGCTGGGACTTAAGCAGATCTTTCTTTTATCTGTACCTCTCGTCATGCTGCTGGGAAACATACTTTCGTTGGTAAGGTATCCCCTGTTTAATAAAAGCTCCGAAGTATAAAGCTATCCCAGCCCCACGTCCAGGGTCATCATGATAATAAAGCCTCCAATGAAACCAAGGGTCGCCAGGTCGGTGAAATTCCCTAGCTGGGTTTCCGGGATCACCTCTTCCACTACGACAAAAATCATTGCACCGGCGGCGAAGGATAGAGCGTAGGGGAGGATGGGTTCAAAGGTAAGTACCGCCCAGGCCCCAAATACTGCGGCAATGGGTTCCACAATGGCGGATAGTTGACCGTAATTAAAGCTTTTCAGGCGGCTCAAACCCTGTCTGCGCAGGGGCATAGCCACCGCGAATCCTTCAGGAAAATTCTGAAGCCCTATTCCCATCGCCAAAGCAACTGCGCCGCCTATGGTGGCACCATCGATCCCCGCGGCAGCGGCTCCGAAGAGAACCCCTACTGCCAGCCCTTCCGGAATATTGTGCAGGGTGATAGCGAGCGTAAGCAGGGTGGACCTGTGCCAGGGGGTCTTGATCCCTTCCTGTTCTGAGGTCTGGAAGTTGACGTGCAGGTGGGGAAGGATCTTGTCCAGCACATACCGGAACAGGGCTCCCAGAGCAAAGCCCAACACCGAAGGAATGACCTTTACAAAACCCTCGCCCGGACTCATCTCTATCCCCGGGGACAGCAGACTCCAGAAACTCGCCGCCACCATCACTCCCCCCGTGAACCCCAGCATCGAATCAAAGAATGCACGATTCATCGTCTTGAACAGGAAAACAAGCGAGGCCCCCAGGGCGGTGAGGCCCCAGGTGAAGGTGGTGGCAAGGAAAGCCGCCAGCACCGGATCAAGTTCTTCAAAATAAGTAATTATATGTTCCATATAAATTTAGGTTTGCCACGAATACGCCAATAGCTTATATAAAACGCTCGTGAATTCGTGGCTGCATCTTAAACTCCTTTCTCTATGTATAAATTCCCCGCTATCCTGCTGGAAAGCTGCAGTTCCTTTCCATTTAATTCTATCAGCAGGGAATTGTCAAAATCCTCTTTTTCCAGCACTTTTATCTGCTGCCCAAGGAAAATATCGTTTTTATCGAGATAACGCAGGAAATCGGCCGAAGAGTCTTTTACCCCGATGCAGATGCCCTGCTCTCCGATCCTGAGTGCAGAAAGCAGCAGCTTATTTGATTCCGCAAAATTCCCTTCTGAATCAGGGATAGGATCGCCGTGAGGGTCCCGGGTGGGAAAATCCAGGAATCTATCCAATTCCCGAATCAGTTTGTCGGATTTGATATGCTCCAGCTGCTCCGCCACATCGTGGACTTCATCCCAGGTGAAATCCAGTTTCTCCACCAGAAACACCTCCCACAGCCGATGCTTGCGGATCACCCCCACCGCAGTATTCCGCCCCTGCTTGCTGAGCTTCACTCCCTGATATCTCTTATATTGCACCAGGTCCTTTTCCGAAAGCTTCTTCACCATATCGGTAACCGAGCTGGCCTTCGTCTCCATCTCCTCAGCCAAAGCATTGGTACTCACCCCGCCAGGGTAATTCCGCTCCAGATGAAAAATGGCCTTCAAATAATTCTCCTCAGACAAACTTAGCATAGTTATAATTTTGTTCAAAGAAACTAAATAAATTTTTAGTCGAGTCTAAAAAAACTATTAAAATTTAAAATCCCCACGACCCGCGCACCCTGCACCTCGTAACCAGACCTACATCCCCCTCTCTCGCTGGATCTTCTCGTAAGCCTCCTGCACCTTCCTGAATTTATCCTGTGCCCCCTGGCGGTAGGCCTCATCCATATGCTGCAGCTTGTCTGGATGGTATTTCTTGGCCATGCTTCTGTAGGCCTTCTTCACGTCAGCATCAGTGGCCGACTTCTCTATCTCCAGGATCTTATAGGCGTCGTCGGTGGACTTGAAGAACATCGCCTTGATACTTTCAAAATCCTTGGCCGCAATCCTCAGATGTCTTGCAATATCCTGAATTTTGTTGGCTTCCGCCTGACTCACATTCCCATCGGCATTGGCGATGCTGAAAAGGAAATGGGTGATTTGCAGCCTTGCCTCATAGCGGGTGCGCGGCACCAGGTATTGGGCGATCCTGGCTTCGGAAAGTTCCCTGTTCTTGATTACCTCATTGAAGGTGCGGAATACCGCATTGGCCCTATCCTTTCCATACGCCTGCACAAAATAAGACCGGACATAATCCAGCTCCCGCTGACTTACAGTTCCGTCAGCCTTAATGACAAGAGAGGAAAGGGACAACAAATGCAGTTCAAAATCCTGTGGAGACACCTTTTTTTCCTCCTGAAAGATCGTAAACCCGCCACGGGAAGAGGAGGAGAAGGAATCTAGGATACTCCCTATAAAAAAGCCTAAAATAGCACCTCTGAAGCCATATACGAAGAACCCCAGGACGGCTAGAACCCATTTGATCATTGCAGAATATTTTCAAGGCAAAGATAGTGTTTTGTGCTTAAGCTTCCCCCTGAAGTCTTTACGGCTTTCCCTGCCTGATGTCCAAAGTTTTTGTACCTTTGTGACTTCAAAGATTTTATAACAAAAATTAGATATATGTATCCAGCAGATTTAGTAAAACCGATGCGGGAAGACCTAACCAGTATTGGATTTAAAGAACTTCATACCGAAGCCGAAGTAGATGCCGCCATTTCCCAACCAGGAACCACCCTTGTGGTGGTGAATTCCGTTTGCGGCTGTGCTGCAGCCAACGCCCGTCCCGGAGCCCGTATCTCCCTCCAAAATGCCAAGACGCCAGATAACCTGGTAACAGTCTTCGCCGGAGTTGACAGGGAAGCAACCGATAAAGCCCGTGACTACATGGTGCCATTCCCTCCTTCATCGCCTTCCATGGCTCTTTTCAAAGACGGAGAACTGGTACACATGCTGGAAAGACATCACATTGAAGGCCGTCCTGCTGAAATGATAGCAGAGAACCTGAAGGATGCCTTCGATGAGTTCTGCTAGGCAGATGGCTTAATAATGATATCAACCGCCTTTTTAAAAGAAGGCGGTTTTTTATTGCCTGCCATTTCCGATATACCCGTAAGTCTTCGCTGCGCCTGGTCTTCAGACTAAAGCGCCACTGGGCGGAAATCTTCAGATACCCCCAGCGGAACTGAAGATTGAGAGGCCTGGTGGGCTGCGATCTGAAGACCGCGTCCAGCCAGTCTCTGCCACCCCCCCCGTAATGCACTGTGAGTCCAGCCCGACAAGCCTACCCCAATTGTTAATTTTTCCTTAATATATCCCCTGATCCATTCCCCACCCTCTTCATAAACAACAAGATAGAATCCCTCCGTTCCACCAACCTCAATCCGACATTACTTTTATTTAAAACCATTCTACATAAGCCTGAAAAACCTCATATATTTGCACTGTTTTATAATCAGTCTAAATAAGAATAAGATGAAATTCCTACACCTCTGCATCTCTCTTATGGTCCTTCAGTTCAGCTTTGCCCAGCAGGCAAGCCTCAATGGTACCATCACCGACCCTCTCACAAATCCCATCCCTTATGCCACCATAGAGGTTCTCCATTCCTCTCTTGGGGCCGCTGCCGACGAAAATGGTGATTTCAGCCTTAGCCTGCCCTATGGCAGCTACAATATCCGGGTAAGTTCCGTAGGCTACGCCTCTGCTATCTTCTCTGTAACTATAGATTCCCCGGAAGGAATCACAAAAAACATCACCCTGGAGCATTCCAGTGAAGCCCTTTCAGAAGTGGAAGTATTCGGGAACCGCTACAGGCATCCCGACAAGATTGAGGCCCTAACCCGGCTACCGCTGGCGCCCTACGACCAGATCCAGAGTATTTCCATCATTTCAGAAAAACTCATCGAACAGCAGGGAAACCTTACGATTTCTGATGCCACCAAAAACGTACCGGGAGTATACACCTTCGCCACCTACGGCAACAAGCGCGAGAGTATGTCCTCGAGAGGCTTCAGGGGAATCCCTATCTTGAAAAATGGGGTGCGGGTGAACTCCGATTTCCGCGGAGTCGGGATCCTAACCGATATGCAGGGCGTAGACAACATCCAGGTGCTTAAGGGCGCTGCAGCCATCACCCAGGGAGTGGCTACCGACCTTGGGAGTCCGGGCGGGGTGATCAACATCGTTACCAAGACCCCGATCTACGAATTCGGCGGAAGCGTATCGATGAGGTACGGCGCCTATAATCAGTACAGGCCCGCCTTCGATATCTACGGGCCCGTCAATGAGAAGAAGAATGTTGCCTTCAGGATAAATGGTGCGTTTTCAAATGCCGACAGCTTCAGGGAGGGCGTGACCTCTGAAAGGATCTACCTGAATCCTTCCCTGGAATGGCTTATCGACGATAAATCCACCCTGACTCTGGAGATGGATTACTTCGACGATAGCAGGACTCCCGACCTTGGAACCATCAACCTCGGCGAGAATGATGTGAACGCCATTTACGACCTGCCGCACGATGTCTTCTTCGGCTTTGATTCTGACCGTTCTGAAACAAAGAACTCCACCTTTTCCGTACGTCTGGACAGAAAATTAAATGACAAACTTACCCTCAAAGGAGCCTATTTTCAGTCCTTCCTGGAATTCGACGACCAGGGCGCCAGTCTGGGAGGGGCAGTGGAGGTTGACGGCGAACCTGTTTACAGCCTCAGGTCCCGTGGCTACAGCACTTCTACCAGGGAAGACGACAACAGCGTAATTCAGCTGGACCTGATAGGAGATGATATCTACACCGCCGGTATTAAGCATGCCTTCCAGGTGGGCGCCGACTATAGAACCAGCAACTACAGCACCTTCAGCCAGTCCATCCGGAACCTCGACCAGATCGATATCTTCGGAAATATCAACAACACCTTACCCTGTACCCTGGAATTCTCCGCCCCCAGTACCGGGGCCGCCGAATCCAGAGCCATCGGATTTGTTGCCCAGGATGTGCTTACATTCAACGACTGGCTGCAGACCTTCCTGGGAGTTAGATACAGCTCCACCGAAACCACTTCCAACGGGGAAACCACAGAAAGTGACGCTTTGAACCCGCTGGTAGGAATCATTCTTTCTCCCTTCGAGAACATCAATTTCTTCGGTTCCTACACCAACAGCTCCTATCCGCGTACTGCCTCCAGGCTTGATGTCAATGGAGATCCACTGGGGAACGAACGTTTCGACCAGCTGGAGGCAGGGATCAAGACCAACTGGCTTGACAGCCGCCTGCGCTTCAACCTTACCCTGTTCAAGATCAACAACCGCGATATCAACCTGCCCGTTTACGACGAGAACTGGGTGGAGACTGGATTCTATCAGAAGGGCGGAAACGACGAACGCAAGGGAGTAGAGGTGGAACTTACCGGAAGGATACTGGAAAACCTTGAGGTGATAACCGGCTATTCATTTATTGATGCCAAATACAAGGAACACACCTCCTATGTTTATAATTCCTCCCCCCTGAACACTCCGAAACACACCTTCAACGCCTACCTGAACTACAGGTTCACAGAAGGCCCACTGGAGCGCCTGAGCCTGGGTGGGGGAGCCTATTACACCGGCGAAAGGCCCATCAACGACTGGAGTGCAGGAGCCGTTACCCACGAGGGGATCGTTCCCGGTCAGAAGCCTTTCAACGTCAATGCCTACACCCTGGTGAACCTGCAGGCCGCTTACCAGATCAATGCCAACTGGAACCTGAGGCTGCTGGCCAACAACATTTTCGATGAGATAGGATACAATGCTTACAGGACCAGCTATATTAATCAGACAGATCCTCGTACTTTTGCGGGAGTGCTTACCTACACCTTTTAATCGCGAGCAATGAAAACAAAAAAAGGCTACACCCTTCGGAAGTTTATAAACGATATTCACCTGTGGCTGGGAATTGGCTCGGGTATCATCATCTTCCTCGTCTGCCTTTCGGGCACCATCCTGGTCTTCGACGAAGAGATTAGAGCCGTTTTTACGGAAGATATTCCGTTTAAGGATTCAGGCCTTCCCGTTAAGGATTTAGACGCGCTGAAGACCTCTATTGCAGCCGAAGGGCTGGGACAGCTGAACTCCATCACCATCGATGCGGAAGAGTATTTCTATTCCGCCAGCATCAAGACCGGACCGGAAGATAGGAGAGGTACCGCTTTTCTGGTACATCCTCAGACAGGGGAGGTGATGGCCGAACCGGAATCCTCTGCTTCGGAATTTATGATGACAATGTTCCGGATGCACCGCTGGCTGCTGCTGGATTCGGCCATCGGGCGGCCTATTGTAGGCGTAGCCACCATCATTTTCATCCTGCTTTCCATCTCGGGACTGGTACTTTGGTTTCCCAAGAAACTGAAGTGGAAGAATATAAAATCAGGCTTCAAGATCAAGACCAAAGCCAACTGGAAACGCGTCAATCACGATCTTCACAACACCCTCGGCTTCTACTCCCTTATCCTTATTATCATTATGTGCCTCACAGGCCTGTGCTGGTCTTTCGAAGGATACCGGGAGCTGGTTTCAAATGTCTTGGGCACCAAGGTCTTCAACCGCGGCGGCGGACCTAACTATGAGGCCCTGCCGCTGGGGAATTCCGAGAAGGTGAGCCTGCAGGAGGTATATGAACTGGCGCAGGCGGAATTTCCCTTCAAAGGGAAGATCAGCATCGGACTTCCTTCTGAAGAAAATCCAGTCTACAGCATCAGAAAATACAACAGCTCCGCCTTTTCCCCGGTGATCGCCGACAATCTGATAGTCAACGAGGCCGGAGAAATTGAAGAGAAGGTCATCTTCCGTGACAAGCCTATGAATGAACAGGTAGCTTCCCTTATCAAGCCCATTCACCTGGGTGAGATCTACGGAACGTTTTCCAAAGTTATCTATTTCATTGTCTGTCTTATTGCCACCAGCCTTCCTATCACGGGTACCATTATCTGGCTGAACAAGCTGAACAAGAAAAAGAAAAAGAAGTCCCCTTCTTTTAAAATGGAGCGGGTTCTGGTGGATTAGCCATTTTATAGAGGCCACGAATACACGAATATCATAAAAAACATTCGTGAATTCGTGGCTTCTTATTTTCCGCGCGTCCTCCCTTACATTAGCCGCCAGTACACGAATACCTATAAAAAATATTCGTGAATTCGTGGCTCCCGTATAATACCGCTGTTGATTCCCAGGATTCTTTGCATCCCAGAAAATAAAATCAGAAATTGCGCAGCGGTACCAAGACCCGCAAAAATGAAAAAACTAAAGAAGCTTCTCGCATACCCCCTTTCCGCCATCTTCTATTTTTTCTTTTTCCTTACCCTGCTGATATTCCACCCCATCCAATGGATCTCGCTGAAGCTGGGTGGTTACCAGGCCCATAAGAAGAGCGTCGACATCTTCAATTTCTTCCTGCTGCGCTGCCTGAATATCCTGGGCACCAGTTTTTCTTTCGAGCACCCCCACAACATCCCCACCGACAGGTCCTGTATCTTCGTCGCCAACCACCAGGGCACCTATGACATCCCGCCCATCATTTGGCATTTAAGGCAGCATCACCCCAAGTTTGTCAGCAAAAAGGAACTGGGGAAGGGCATACCGAGCATCTCCTTCAACCTGAAACACGGGGGATCCATCCTTATAGACCGAAAGAACCCGAGGCAGGCGATAGCCGAAATAATAAAGTTTTCCGATTACCTAAATAAGAACAAAAGGTCTGCCGTCATTTTTCCTGAAGGAACCCGCAGCCGTGACGGCGCCCCCAAGAAATTCCAGACCCAGGGCCTGCAGATGCTGATAAAGAAGATGCCCGAAGCCCTCGTGGTGCCCATCACCATCAACAACTCCTGGAAACTCTTCCGCTACGGTCATTTCCCCTTGGGAGTAGGGGCTCAACTGCACTTCAAGGTCCACGAACCCATTCCTGCAAATTCTGGTGAGGCAGATGCCATAGCCGCCCACGTGGAAAGGATCATAACTGCAGATATTTATTCATAATGAAAGACACCACCGGAATCATACAGAATACCATCGACTTTGTAAAATCCAGCCTGAAGGACGCCGAAGGGGGCCACGACTGGTTTCATATAGAGCGGGTCTATAACAACGCCAGGCATATCTCTTCCCTGGAAGAGGCAGATCCGCTGGTAGTGGCCTTAGGAGCCCTGCTTCACGATATCGCAGATTCCAAATTCCATAATGGGGATGAGGAAATAGGGCCCCGGACAGCCAGGGAATTCCTTCAGCAACAGCAGGTGGATTCCGAAACCATGGAACACGTGGTGAAGATCCTCGAGAATGTCTCCTTCAAGGGCGGAAAGGTCTCCCGGGACTTCAGCTCCATCGAACTCGACATCGTCCAGGACGCCGACCGCCTGGATGCCTTGGGCGCCATCGGAATAGCCCGCACCTTCAACTACGGTGGCTTCAAGGGCCGCGCCCTCTATGACCCTCAGATCCCGCCAAACCTTCAGATGTCGAAGGAGGAGTACAAGGCTTCCACGGCCCCTACCATCAATCATTTTTACGAAAAGCTTCTGCTACTCAAGGACCGGATGAACACCCGCACCGGGAAGGAGATGGCCGAAGCCCGGCATAGGTATATGGAAGATTTCCTCGACCAGTTCTACCGGGAGTGGAAAGGGGAATTATAATTCAGAATTAAAGCCCTGCCTGTCGACTCTTTGCAATTTTTTGTACCTTCATTTCCGGAACCCGGGTCAAAATGGGTTCTTTTCAGAACGATGAAAAAATTATATTTTTTACTCCTTATCTGCTGTATCGGATGTGTGGAGAACAAGGAAAGTCAGGAAACCCTTGATCCTGCCGAAGAGATGCCTATAAAGGATTCCCTGGAAACCACCGCAGCCAAAGCTTCTGAAAAGTCCTTTCTCTGCTTCTTTGCCACCCAAATCGAGAATTCGGCTCAGAACCTGCGCGACTCCATCATCCTCAACCTGGAACTTACCGGCGAAGTCGCTTCCGGTAATTTCTACTGGATCCCCGCCGAAAAAGACAGCCGCCGCGGCGTAATTCAGGCAACGAAAAAAGGGGATGAGTTAAAAGGCAACTACGTCTTCACCCAGGAAGGCATTCAGGACACCCTCTTTATCGAAATCCAGCTGCAGAAAACCTCCGCCGTGATCACCACCCTTTCTCAAACAGGGGAGGAGATGACAATGCAGGTGGAACGTGTGGATTGCCAGTAATTTTTCAGAAAAACCTCAGCTGCCCGTCCTTATACTGCTCGTGCAGTTCACAATTCAGCCTTGGCCTGTCATCATTCAGTTTGTATTTCTTTCGGGCGATCACAAACTGCTGCCGTATCTGATCTGAAATGTTTCCTGCGCCCTTCATCCTTCTCCCGAATTCACTGTCGTTAATGCTCCCCCCGTGGCATTCTGCGATCTGGTGCAGCACCTTTTCTGCCCTGTCCGGAAGGGTCTTCCGGATCCAGTCTGAAAAAACCTCCCCAATGGCTCCATTCAGCCGAACCACAGTATAGCCCACCCCAAGGGCGCCTCTTTCAGCTACCGCTTTCACTAGAGGCAGGATTTCGTGGCTGTTGATAGAAGGAATGATGGGCGCCAGCATCACGCTTACAGGTATTCCTTTGGCGCTCAGCTTCTCCACGGTTTCCAGCCTTTTCCTGATGGATGCCGTGCGGGGCTCCAGGATTCTTCGGGTATCCTCATCGAGGGAGGTGATTGAGAGATTCACCCTCACCAGCCTATCCTTCGCCAGCTCCTCCAGGACGTCGATGTCCCGCTGGATCAGGGCATTCTTGGTGATGATGCCTACCGGATGTTTGTATTTTAAAAATGTCTGCAGCAGCTGCCGGGTGATTTCCAGCTTCTTCTCTACGGGCTGATAGCAATCCGTATTTCCTGAAAGCACAATGGGGGTGGCCTTCCAACTCCTACTCCGCAGCTTCTGCTCCAGCAGCTCCACCGAATTGCGCTTCACCAGGATCTTCTGCTCGAAGTCCAGTCCGGCACCGTAGCCCCAGTATTCGTGGGAGTTGCGGGCGTAGCAGTATACACAACCGTGTTCACAGCCCTGGTAGGGGTTCAGGGAGTATTCCAAGCCTACATCCGGACTGGTAACCTTGTTGACGATGGTCTTCGGAAAGGTATCTATGAAGCTGGTCTTCGAATCCACCGCCTCTTCCCCCTCCAGCTGACAATGGTTCAGGAAATCATCCCGCAGTTCGTGCGAATGCAACGAAAATCGATTCGCCACCTGCTGCTGCGCCCCGCGCCCTTTAATATATCCCTCGCTCTGCATAGGAAGCAAAGGTAGGAAATAATCCGAAACATATAATCTTAAAAGTTGGCAAATATCCAATACCGGCAACTTTTAAAGTATACTCGCGGTTCTGAAAGGATTGTTCGCGACTGTCACCCGTGTGGTTAAGCTCTACCAACTAACCTAATAACTAAAATCCCCTATCTACCTCCCAGGAAAATCTGCCTTCCGCTTCCCTAGAAATGCGCTGGTTCCTTCCTTGAAATCCTCCGTGCCAAATGAATTTCCGAATTCCTCGATCTCCACCTCAAATCCATTAACATCGTGCCGGTAGTTGGCATTGACCGCTTTAATGGCCGCTGAGATTGCTACCAGCGAGTTCCTGGTGATCTTCTGCGCCAGACTCTCGGCAAAGGGCAGAAGCTCCTCCTGACTGGTAACATGGTTCACGAGATTGTACTGCAGGGCCTGATTCGCATCCACCATCCCCGCCGTCATGATCATCTCCATCGCCCGGCCCTTGCCCACTATCTGCGGCAGGCGCTGGGTGCCTCCGTATCCCGGAATAAGTCCAAGAGAAACCTCCGGAAGTCCCATCTTCGCATTCTCACTGGCCACCCTGAAGTGGGCCGCCATCGCCAGTTCCAGTCCGCCACCCAGAGCGAAGCCGTTGATGGCTGCGATAACAGGCTTTGAAAATTCCGAAACGAAATCAAAAAGCAGCTGCTGCCCCTCTGCCGCCAGCCGGTTTCCTTCCTCCACCGAAAAATCGGCAAATTCACTGATATCTGCGCCCGCGACAAATGCTTTCTCGCCACTGCCGGTAAGGATGATCACTTTCACCTCTTCGTCTATCTCTGCCGCGCTGAAGGCCTCGTGCAGCTCCTGGATGGTAGCCTTGTTCAGGGCATTCAGTTTGCTCGGCCGGTTGATGGTAAGGGTGGCGATCCCACCCCTGTTCTCGAATAGAATGTTGTCAAAATTCATAGCTTCTTATTTTGGAAAACACACCTTAAAGATAGTGCCTTTATTTAACTTCGACTTCAGCGTCACCGTGCCCTGATGGTTTTCCACGATGTTCTTCACCATCGCCAGCCCAAGACCCATCCCACTGGACTTGGTGGTGAACTTAGGCTCAAAGATCTTCTCCAGGTTCTCTTCCGAGATCCCCGCCCCGTTGTCAGAAATACACACGCACACATCCTCCCCGTCTTCCGTCACAGCCACCAGGATGGCGGGATTCTCAACCCCTTCCACCGCCTGAACCGCATTCTTGACCAGGTTGGTCACCACGCGAATCAGCTGGGTACGGTCGAATTTCGCTTCTATCTCCTCTTTTTCCGAAGTGAAGACGATATAGTCCTCGTTGAAGATGTCCAGCGCCAGCTTCACTATCTTCGGAACATTCAGCCGTTCATTCTGCTGTGCCGGCATCTTGGCAAAGGTCGAGAAGGCCGAGGCGATGGAACTCATGATGTCTATCTGGTTGATCAGTGTTTCTGAATATTCCTTCAGCTTCCTGTGGATCTCCGGGTCCTGCGGATCGAATTTCCGCTCAAAGTTCTGCACCGTAAGCCGCATCGGCGTCAGCGGA
>CBFGYW010000022.1:0-12631 GCA_965653085.1 uncultured Salinimicrobium sp. | reverse complement strand
GTTTCCCGGTACTTTTTTTGGCCAATTAAATAGTAATCATATAGAACGGATTTTGTGCGATAATATTTCCCTTTTTGTAAAAGAACCCGTCTTTTACTTATCATTCTTCTAAGGTTTGAGTAGAAGCTGAAATGGGCTTTTATGATGGCAAAAGTATGGGAGAAGCGGAACTGTAGGAAGAACTTTACACCCGCGATCCCGTCGAGCACCAGCCGAACAAAAATCAGTAGCCAAAGTCTTCTGCCGGGAGCGTTTTTAACCAGGGAAAATAGGCTGTTTCGGAAGTTGTAAAAGGTCTTTTTAGGGTTCATACTGTCCAAAGTAGCCCCCCCTAGATGATAAACCTCTGAGGCGCCGACATAAATGATTTTCCGGTCCAGATTAAAAAGTCTCCAGCAGAGGTCAATCTCCTCCTGGTGCGCAAAATAATCCTCGTCCAGTTGCCCGGCTTTCTGAAAATCCTCTCTCCTTATGGCAAGGCAGGCGCCACTGGCCCAGAAGATCTGCTTCCTGTCGTCATACTGGCCTTCATCCTTCTCAATATGATCAAAGATCCTCCCACGGCAGTAAGGGTAACCGAACTTATCAATAAATCCGCCCGCCGCTCCGGCATATTCAAAGTACTGCCTTTTTTTATAATCCAGCAGTTTGGGCTGTACTGCCGCTGTCTCGGGATGCAGTCTGAATTCCTCCAGAATCGGCAGCAGCCAGCCCGGTGTGACCTCCACATCGCTGTTCAGCAGAATGAAAACATCCTCCTCCAGATGCTTCAGGGCATCGTTATAACCCTTGGCATATCCTCCATTCACTTCATTTTTAATGATCCTGACTTCCGGATAATTTGACCTTAAAAATTCCAGAGAATCATCGGTGGAAGCATTGTCGGCCACATAAATCCTGGCTTCCTTTGAATATTGGGTCACGGAGGGCAGAAATCGCTCCAGAAGGCTTCTCCCGTTCCAGTTGAGTATGACTACAGCTGTTTTCACGGCTACAAATTAAGGTTAAATAACTGTTCCCGCGATTTCTTCTTCTGAAAACTTAGACTCAGCCCCATTCCGGAAGGTCTTGTAGAAAATGGTATTTCTCCTGTTCATAGTCCAGCTGGCAGAAATAATGCTGCAGCCCATTGGTCACCATCAGATATGTGGCTTTCAGTGCCAGATTATAGCGGGCGATCTGGTCGAAGGTCTCCTGGGTAATGGGCACCGAGGCAGCCTTGCATTCAACCACCAGGTGGATGGAGCCGTCGGGATTGTAGACCAGCAGGTCGTAGCGCTTCAGCATCTGGTTTACCTTCAGCTGTTTTTCGACATTCAGGAGGCTCTGGGGCATCTTTTTTTCCGTCAGAAGGTAGTGGACCACGTGCTGGCGCACCCATTCTTCAGGCGTGAGGAGAACGAACTTTTTCCGGAGCACATCAAAAACGGCAATTTTATTTTCGCTATTTTTGAACCGAAAGCTGTACCGGGGGAAATTCAGTGCATGCATGGGCCAAAAATAAGGCATTTTTAAGAAGGAAGGTTTCCCTGAAACACAAAAATTTAGCTGGTAAAAATACTTGATGGACGAAGTAAAACAGATCATTGGTGCCCTGAAGAAAGGAGATATCAAGCCTATCTATTTCCTGATGGGGGAGGAACCTTACTATGTGGACAAGATCTCAGACTATATAGAGAAAAACCTGCTGCAGGAGGAGGAAAAAGGCTTTAACCAGATGACCCTCTACGGAAGGGATGTTTCCATAGAAGACATTGTAGGCAACGCCAAGCGCTTCCCGATGATGGCCGAGCGGCAGGTGGTAATAGTGAAGGAAGCCCAGGAGCTGTCCCGAACCATAGAGAAACTTGCCGATTACGCCGAAAACCCCCAGCCCTCTACCGTGCTGGTGATGTGTTACAAATACAAGAAGATCGACAAGCGAAAGAAACTGCACAAGGCAGTAGCGAAGTCGGGAGTGATCTTTGAAAGCAAGCCCCTCTACGAGAACAAGGTGGGGGAGTGGATACGGCAGGAGTTGCAGGCACGGAATTACCAGATCGCCCCTAAGGCGGCACAGATGCTTGTGGAATTCCTTGGTACAGACCTCGGGAAGATAGATAATGAACTTCAGAAGTTACAGCTTATCTGTCCGCAGGGAACCACCATCACCCCCGAGATCATTGAAGAGAATATCGGAATCAGCAAGGACTTCAACAATTTCGAGCTGCGGAAGGCAATAGGTGAAAAAGACAGCCTGAAGGCCCACCGGATCATCAATTATTTTTCGCAGAACCCCAAGGATAACCCGATGGTCCTTACCGTTTCGCTGCTGTTCAGCTTCTTTTCCCAGCTGCTGCAGTACCACGGGTTGAAGGACCAGTCGAAAGCCAATGTGGCGAAGGTGCTAAGGGTAAATCCCTTTTTTGTGGGTGATTATGCCATAGCTGCCAGGAATTACCCTATGAAGAAGGTGAGCCAGGTGATCTCGCTGCTGCGGGATGCCGATGTAAAAAGCAAGGGGGTAGGTGCAGCCAATGTGCCGCAGGGAGACCTATTAAAAGAACTGCTGGTAAAAGTGATGAGTTAACTATGGCTAAATTTCAAACCTGGGTGAGTGCCGCAAGACTTCGAACCCTTCCGCTTTCTGTTTCCGGAATCTTTGTAGGAACGGCTATTGCGGTGCAGCAGGGGCATTTCAGCCCGGCTATCTTCAGCCTGGCGCTGGCTACTACCCTCGGCCTGCAGATACTTTCTAATTTCGCCAATGATTATGGAGATTTCGTAAAAGGGACCGACAATGAAGACCGGATAGGGCCTCAGCGCACCCTACAGAGCGGACTTATAACCCGAGGCGAAATGTATTCCGGAATGGTGATTACGGCGATAGTGACCTTTATGTTCGCACTTGGCCTCATTTTCCTAGCCTTTGGCAGCGGAGATTTCTGGTACGTCTTCCTGTTCCTGCTCCTCGGCCTTGCAGCCATTGTTGCAGCAATTAAATATACTATTGGGGCCTCTGCCTACGGGTATCGTGGGTTGGGAGATGTTTTCGTTTTTATTTTCTTCGGAATAGTAGGCGTTTATGGCTGCTACTTCCTCTATTCCAAGACCTGGGACCTCAAGGTCCTGCTGCCTGCCTTTACGATCGGAGTACTGAGTGCAGGGGTTTTGAACCTTAATAACATGAGGGACCGCATTTCCGACGAAAAGGCAGGCAAGAACACCCTGGTGGTGAAACTGGGGGCCGCCAAGGCAAAGCAGTATCATTACGCGCTGGTCCTGCTGGCGTTCACCTTTATGATCCTTTATTCGGCCCTTACCTTTGAAGGAATTGAGGATCTTCTGTATGTCCTGGCCTTTGTCCCCCTTCTGCTGCACCTGAAAAGGGTGATGGAGAACCAGCAGCCGGCATTGCTGGATCCGGAGCTGAAAAAGCTTTCCCTGAGCACCTTTCTGCTGGCAGTGCTGTTCAGCCTCGGGCAAATTCTTTAAATTCGTAGAGCATCTTAAAAACGAATCTTATGAAAATTACTCATTACGCCCACAATACCTTCGGAATTGAGGTAAACGGAGTGCACATTCTCGTGGACCCCTTCATCACCGGAAATGAAAAGATCAAAGACAAGTTCAATATCAATGACCTGAAGGCAGATTACATTCTCCTTACCCACGCCCACCAGGACCACACCCTGGACGCAGAGGCGATTGCACGAAATACCGGGGCAGTAATTGTGAGCAATTTTGAGATAGCCACCCATTACGAGGAGCTGGGGCTGGAGGTACATCCTATGAACTACGGGGGGAGCTGGAGTTTTGAATTCGGCACCCTGAGATATGTGAATGCCATCCATACCAGTTCTTTTCCCAACGGGAAGTATGGCGGCCAGCCGGGCGGATTTGTAATTGAAGGCGAGCACAAGAATATTTACATCGCAGGGGATACAGCCCTTACGATGGATATGAAACTCATCCCGATGCGAACCCGACTTGACCTCGCAATCCTGCCTATTGGGGATAATTTTACGATGGGCGTGGAAGATGCCATCTTAGCCAGTGATTTCATCCAATGCGACAAGATCCTTGGCTGCCATTATGATACTTTCGGCTATATCGAGATCGATCACGAGGAAGCCAAGCGGAAGTTTTATGAAAGCGGGAAGGACCTGATGTTGCTGGAACACGGTGAGAGCATAGAATTATAGAATAGTGCAGGCAAATTACAAACAGTTTTTTCTGAATTTTAAGCGGCCCAGCGGGACTTCCAGAGGGGTGCTGACCCAGAAGGAGACCTGGTTCCTGCTCCTTGAGGAGAACGGGAAAAAAGGGATAGGGGAGTGTGGACTTTTGCGCAGCCTCAGCGTCGATGACAGAAGCGATTATGAGCAAAAGCTCCAGTGGGTCTGCAGGAATATCCACCTTGGAAAGGATCGGCTGTGGGAGGATCTGATGGAGTTTCCGAGCATACAGTTTGGGGTGGAGACGGCCTTCAGATCATTGGAATCAGAAACCCCATTTCTGCTGTACCCTTCGGAATTTACTTCCGGAGAAAAAGCCATTCCCATTAACGGACTTGTATGGATGGGCGACAAGGCCTTTATGAAGGAACAGATAGTGCAGAAGATAAAGGATGGCTTCAGTTGCATAAAACTTAAAATTGGAGCCATTGATTTCCAAACCGAACTGGACCTTCTTAAATACATCCGCAGCGAATTCTCTTCAGAAGAAATAGAACTGAGGGTAGATGCCAACGGGGCCTTTCTGCCCGCGGAAGCCGCGGAGAAACTGAAGAAGCTGAGCGAATTCGATCTTCATAGCATTGAACAGCCCATCAGGCAGGGGCAGCTATCCGAAATGGCAGAACTGTGCAGGATAACTCCCGTTCCCATAGCCCTGGATGAGGAATTAATTGGCGTCTTTGATGTAACAAAGAAGCGGGACCTGCTACAAACCATACAGCCGCAGTACGTGATCTTCAAGCCCAGCCTCATTGGAGGTTTCCGTGGAACAGATGAATGGAGGAAGCTTGCCGACGCGCAGGACATCGGCTGGTGGATCACAAGTGCCCTGGAAAGCAATGTGGGCCTGAATGCCATAGCTCAGTACACCTTCAGCCTGAACAATGAAATGCCACAGGGCCTGGGCACAGGCGGACTTTATACCAATAACTTTGATTCTCCCCTGCAGGTGCAGGAGGGAACCTTGAAATATGAACCCCAGATAGACTGGAAATTTAATCTCTGAATATGTTTATACAACAGGCTTATAAGGCCAGACACGAATGGTGGCGCTATGCCCTGGGACTCATCCTGGTGGTTATTGGTGCCGTAATTGGGCAGATCCCTTTGACGATAGGAATCCTGATGAAAACAGGTTTCCAGGCCGTGGAAATGACCGAAAGCGAGATGCTGAAGGTGCTCGACTCCAACCTGTCCTTCTTCCTGCTGCTGCTGTCCTTTGCCGTGGGGCTGGGAGCCCTCTTCCTGGTGATCAGGTTCCTCCACAACCAGCCGATCCTTGAAGCCACCACCTCCCGCCGCAAAATGGACTGGGGCCGTTTCTTCTTTGGGTTCGGACTCATTGCTGCCTTCACCGGGATTGCTACTATCATCGATTACAATATGAGTCCGGAAGACTACATCTGGAACTTCGATTTCATCCCCTTCATCATCCTGGCCCTCATCGCCCTCGTAATGGTACCGTTGCAGACCAGCTTTGAAGAATACCTCTTCCGGGGCTACCTGATGCAGGGCATTGGAGTCCTGGCAGGAAACCGATGGCTGCCACTCATAGCGACTTCCGTGATCTTTGGAGGCCTGCATTTCTTCAATCCCGAAGTCACCAAAATGGGGAACATCATTATGCTGTATTACATAGGTACCGGATTCCTCTTCGGGATCATGACCCTGATGGATGAAGGCATAGAACTGGCCCTGGGATTCCACGCAGGAAACAACCTGATAGGAGCTTTGCTGGTAACAGCCGACTGGACCGCCTTCCAGACCAATTCGGTGCTGAAGGATGTTTCCGATCCTTCCGCAGGCCTTGATATCCTCCTGCCCGTATTGATCATCTACCCGCTCTTCCTTTTCATTATGGCGAAGAAATACAATTGGACCGACTGGAAAGGCAAACTCTTCGGAAAGGTTGAACGGCCCGAAATTAGAATTTCTTCAGAAGAAATATAAAATCTGCTCCCAATTTGATAACTTTATCCTTTTAGTTTGCATAAACTTCAAGGAATATGGACGAACCATTCAAGTTGCCCGAAGTGCATTCTGAGTTCAGGATCAACAAACTCCGTTTCAACAACGAGGAGCTTGCTGCTGTGGCCTACAGTTTTATCAAGGAAGGCGAGCCCTATGAGGGTTCGGTAGGGAATTTCCTGCTGGACTGGCTCAACGACAAGGATTATGTGGAGGCCAAAACATCTGGTTCAACCGGCCCCCCGAAGAAGATCAGGCTGAAGAAATCGCAGATGATCAATTCTGCCGTAGCCACCGGTAAATTCTTCGAACTCCCCGCCAACACAACCGCCCTTTTATGTCTGCCCTGCGATTATATCGCCGGAAAGATGATGCTGGTGCGGGCGATGGTCCTGGGGTGGCAGCTGGATATCATTCCCCCCAAGGCTAATCCGCTGGACCAGGTGTTCAAGATCTACGACTTCTGCGCCATGACCCCTTTTCAGCTGGATAATTCCCTCAGCAGACTGCATCTGGTGAAGAAACTCATCGTGGGTGGAGGTACGGTATCATCCAACCTGAAAAAGCTGGTACAGGGGCTGGGAACCGAAGTTTACGAGACCTATGGAATGACGGAAACCATCACTCATATCGCGGCCCGCCATATTAATCCGAAGAAGGAGAAGGAAAGTCCCATCCCCTTTCACAGCCTGCCTCACGTAAACCTTTCCACCGATGAGAGGGGCTGCCTGATCATTGATGCACCTTCTATCTCAGATGAGCCCGTAGTCACCAATGATGTGGTGGAACTTGTAAGCCCCAAAAAATTCATCTGGAAGGGCAGGATAGACAACGTCATCAATTCAGGAGGCATTAAACTATATCCCGAAGAAATAGAGTCGAAACTTGAGAAGATCATCGCCCAGCGTTTTTTCATCAGTTCCCTTCCCGATGATGCTCTGGGTGAGAAGGTAGTGCTGATGGTGGAGTCCGAGTTTTCCGAGCAGGCCCTGGAAAACCTGGAAAAGGAAATAAGGGAGCTACGCCAGCTTGAGAAATATGAAGTCCCAAAGAAGATCTACTTCGTGGAAAAATTCGAAGAAACCCTCAGCGGAAAAGTGCACAGAGGCAACACCCTGAGAAGCCGGGTGGGGGAGTGAATAGGGGTGCGGGTTGCGGGGTGCGAGGTGCGGGTTACGGGTTGCGGGGTGCGGGTTAAAGAGTGCGAGGCACGAGTTACTGGTTCTTAGTTACAGATGTCCCTGTACGGGCAGGTTTGGACCTGTCCCACGGCTGAGTGAGCATACCCTAATCCTAATAATGCAGGATGTATCAATATCTTTTTCACTATTCCTTATCCCTTTTTCTAAAGGCACGTGCCTTTGCCTCGTACCACGTACCTCGTACCAAGTACCTCGCACCCCGTACCTCGCACCTCGCAACGCACCTCGCACCCCGCAACTCTTAACTCTTAACTCTTAACTCTTAACTCCCTCAATATCCCATCTTCAAATAATAATCCACCGAATGTTTCCCCGAGCCATAAATAACAAAGAACACGCTCACCAGGAAGACCACAATGGCCTCAATAAGGTTTCCTACGTTCATTACTCCGATGAAATTGATCAGGATAGCGCCAATTAAAATGGGGATCTGTGCGATGACAGCCCAGCGCGTGAGGAGTCCGAAAATTATCAGCAGGCCTCCAACGAGATGGGCAGGTGCCACATAATGGATTAAAAGCATGGAGCCCCCAAATCCCTGCAGAGGCTTGATGAGTTCGGTGAGGATGAAACTTTGGGAGATGAAGTGAATTCCCTTGATGAAGAAGAAAACCCCCAGAGCCACCCTTAAAAGGTCCAGCGGATAATAGGTATGCGCATTGGCCCACTTGTTCAGCAATTTGACTGTTGTTGCCATGACGATTGGTTTGGACAGGTTAATTTACTGAAAACAAGGGAAATACACCAGTTATTTTTTAAAAATTACACGTGCTTCTTCTTAGCTTTTCCTTACTACCAGATTCATATCACTTACAAGTTACTAACGAGATCCCTGCGGGTCATTTCCGACTCATTCGCGGGCTCAAGTCGCAGATGACTCGGCAATGACTCGGCAATGACTCGGCAATGACCCGCGAATGATCCCTCCCGGTTCCAGTTAGGAAGTGGCTACATAGAATTCCAGTTCATTGACTTTGATCTCCTCACGGCTCTCCACCTTTTTATCCAGTTTCTGCCAGTCGGCAGTAGGATGAAGCCTTACCTCTTCGCCTTTGATGAAAACATCTACAGGCATTGCAAAATCCTCTACATCAGCTTTCCAGCGGTAAAGGAAAGTATCCCCCTCTTTTTTGAACTGCAGCTCAGGCAGCTCAGCCTGTCTCAGATACTGGTCAAATACGGGCTGAAGGTCTACCGGAGTCGCGGCATCAAAGAAATCTTCAGTTGTCTTGGTATCGATGATCTGGTGACGGTAGGTCAGGGTGTAATCCTTAAGAGTCTTCCACCAGAGTTCGTCATCGTTATAGATACTTCTGATGGTATTCAGCAGGTTGGCCCCTTTAAAATACATATCCCCAGAACCTTCACTGTTCACGCCATAGTCACCAATGATGGAAGACCTGTTGCCTATCCCTCTTCTGTTTCCCTTCAGGTACTCCAGGGCTTCCTCTTTCCCCCAGCGGCATTCAATATAAACGGCTTCAGAATAGGCGGTGAAGCCTTCGTGGATCCACATATCGGCGATATCGGCTGCAGTGATGCTGTTTCCGTACCATTCGTGGCCCGACTCGTGGATGATGATATAATCCCATTTCAGGCCGATACCGGTCCTGCTTAGGTCATTTCCGAGGTAGCCCATCATGTATTTATTTCCGTAGGCCACGGCGCTCTGGTGCTCCATTCCCAGGTAGGGGGTCTCCACCAGCTTAAAACCGTCCTCCTCGAAGGGATAGGGACCGAATTTATCGTAGAAGCAGTCCATCATAATTTTCACCTCCTCGAACTGTTTCTGGGCTTTCTGAAGGTTGTACGGCAGCACGTAGTAGTCCAGGTCCAGATCTTTGTAAGAGTCGCTGAAATGGACGTAATTCGCGATATTAAGCACTATATTGTAGTTGTTGATGGGGCTGTTCACCTTCCAGCTCCAGCGGGTGTAGCCATCGCCCAAATCTTCCTTGCCAACGAACCTTCCGTTCGAAACATTCATCAGCCCATTGGGCACGGCAGCCTCAATTAGCACCTCCTCCGGCTCGTCGCTCTGGTGGTCCTTGTTTGGATACCATAGGCTGGCTCCGGTGCCCTGTACGGCTACGGCTATCCAGTGGTTCCCTTCCTGATCCTTGTCGAAGACAAAGCCGCCATCCCAGGGGGCATTTCTGGCGACCTTGGGATTTCCGGAGAAATAGAAACTGATGGAATCCAGCTTATTTTCCTTCAATGGTTTATCGAAAGTGATGAAAACAGCATTGTGTTTTCGGGAATACTTCAGCGGGTGCGAATTGTGGATGATCGAATCCACCTGCATATTTTCAAACAGGTCCACCTGCATCACCGGTAGTTGTTCTTCGGTTTTAAAGCTGATGGTATTCACTCCTGAAAGAAACCTTTCCTCAGGGTCCAGCCTTACCTGCAGATGATACTTCTGAACATCGTACCCACGTTCAGGCCTGAGGGAACCTCTTAGGGTATCAGCCTCGGTAAACACGGTTTTGTTGCTTAAAACCTGGGCAGAGGCACTTAGCGTGGCTGCGAGGAAAAGGAAGGGGATAAGGTAGGTGGTTTTCATAATTTTATAGTCAAGTTGTTGTTACTTCGAAAGTATGGAAAAAGATCAGGTTTGAATCACCCCCAGATTAAAAGCCCTAATGATAGGGGCGTGGTCTGCAGCTTCTATCCCGGTGGAGATCCATTTGCGGGTGTCCAGCGGATCGATCACTGCATCGGTCCATAATCTTGCGGCTGCGTAATAAGGGGAGGTCTGTTTGTCGTAGCGGGCCTTGATCTTGTCGAAGACTTCCTTCTCCTTTTCGGCATCCACCTTTTCCCCTTTTTTGGCCATGGAGGCGGTTTCGATCTGTGCCAACACCTTGGCCGCCTGGGTGCCGCCCATCACTGCGAGCTCGGCACTGGGCCAGGCTACAATAAGTCGGGGGTCATAGGCCTTTCCGCACATTGCATAGTTTCCGGCACCGTAGGAATTCCCTATGATGATGGTGAATTTGGGCACCACGCTGTTGCTTACGGCATTCACCATCTTGGCTCCGTCCTTGATTATTCCGCCGTGTTCGCTCTTGCTGCCAACCATAAATCCGGTGACATCCTGTAGAAAGACCAGCGGGATCTTCTTCTGGTTACAGTTCGCTATGAACCGGGTGGCTTTGTCTGCTGAATCCGAATAGATCACTCCCCCGAACTGCATCTCTTTTTTCTTAGTCTTGACGATCTTCCGCTGGTTGGCCACAATGCCCACCGCCCAGCCGTCGATACGGGCATAGCCGGTGATAATGGTCTGCCCGAAGCCCGCCTTGTACTCCTCGAATTCGGAGTTGTCTACCAGCCTTTCAATGATCTCCATCATATTGTACTGCTCGTGCCGCAGCTTCGGAAGGATTCCATAGATCTCCTGCGGGTCTTTGGCTGGTTTTACTGAAGGTTTTCTGTTGTATCCCGCCTTATCGAAATCCCCGATCTTATCCACGATATTTTTAATCGTATCCAGGGCATCCTGGTCGTCCTTGGCCTTGTAGTCGGTCACCCCGCTGATCTCGGTATGGGTTGTAGCCCCGCCCAGGGTCTCATTGTCTATGGATTCCCCGATGGCGGCTTTCACCAGGTAGCTGCCGGCAAGGAAGATGCTTCCGGTTTTATCAACGATAAGGGCTTCGTCGCTCATAATTGGCAGATAGGCCCCTCCGGCAACGCAGCTGCCCATAACGGCAGAGATCTGGGTGATGCCCATACTGCTCATCACAGCATTGTTTCTGAAGATCCTTCCGAAGTGTTCCTTATCCGGAAAGATCTCGTCCTGCATAGGCAGGTATACCCCTGCGGAATCCACCAGGTAGATGATGGGCAGCCGGTTCTCAATGGAGATCTCCTGCGCCCTGAGGTTCTTCTTTGCGGTGATGGGAAACCAGGCTCCCGCCTTCACGGTAGCATCATTGGCGACCACTATACACTGCTTTCCGGAAACCTTTCCGATCTTCACCACCACCCCGCCACTGGGGCAGCCTCCGTGTTCGGCATACATCCCGTCCCCGGCGAAAGCTCCTATTTCGATGGCATTTTTCGGATCATCCAGCAGATATTCTATCCGCTCCCGGGCCGTCATTTTCCCCTTCTCGTGGTGTTTCTCGATACGTTTCTCACCCCCGCCCAGCTTTATCTTCTGAAGTCGCTTCCGCAGGTCTGAAAGCATTAGTTTATTGTGGTCTTCGTTCTTATTGAATTCTATGTCCATTGGTAATTGTTAAGTCTGAAAATCGGTATCTTCCGTAGGTGGCCTGTCACCTTCAGGAGGTTGCAGCGGCACGGGAGTTCTTCCGAATGTCTGCTAAAATACAAAAACCAATCAACTATCAAATCTTTAAAAAAATCATTTAAAATATCCGATATTTGCTTTTCGAAAAGCTTTACCCGATCAATTTCCGTAAAGCTGGATTAAAACGAAAGATTATGGGAATGATGAACAAGAATACCGTGTGCGGCTGGGCTTCTTTTGTGATGTTTCTTATTGGAGCGGCCCTGGTACTGCTGGGAGTGCTGAAGTACCCCGACTACGCCATTGGCTTCTCGACAGTAGGAATCG
Organism: uncultured Salinimicrobium sp.; assembly: GCA_965653085.1. Classification (GTDB taxonomy): domain Bacteria; phylum Bacteroidota; class Bacteroidia; order Flavobacteriales; family Flavobacteriaceae; genus Salinimicrobium. Next base: position 656 of record CBFGYW010000022.1, on the reverse strand, counting down.
GCTTTTTCGCCATGTCCTGGGTATTCAATGCCCTTAAGGGGAGAATATAGATATTAACAGAAAACACTAATAAAATGGCAGACGACAATAAAGTGATCTTCTCCATGTCTGGTCTTACCAAGACCTACCAGGGAGCCAACACTCCGGTGTTGAAGAACATTTACCTCAGTTTCTTCTATGGGGCCAAGATCGGGATCCTCGGACTCAACGGCTCCGGGAAATCCACCCTGCTCAGGATCATTGCAGGAGTAGAGAAGAATTATCAGGGCGATGTGGTATTCGCTCCGGGCTATACGGTTGGGCTACTCGAGCAGGAGCCTAAACTGGATGAAGACAAGACCGTACTCGAAGTGGTGAAGGAAGGGGCAGCCGAAACGGTGGCCATTCTTGAGGAATACAACAAGATCAATGATATGTTCGGGCTTCCGGAAGTATACGAGGACCCAGACAGGATGCAGAAGCTGATGGACAAGCAGGCCGAGCTGCAGGACAAGATAGATGCGTCCAATGCCTGGGAACTGGACACCAAACTGGAGATTGCGATGGATGCCCTTCGTACTCCGGAACCCGATAAGAAGATCGGAGTCCTTTCCGGAGGGGAAAGAAGAAGGGTGGCACTCTGCCGACTCCTTCTACAGGTGCCCGATGTCTTGTTG
>CBFGYW010000021.1:0-12639 GCA_965653085.1 uncultured Salinimicrobium sp. | reverse complement strand
CCCTGAACATGATCCTGTATGGTGGGAAGGAAAAATTCTCCCAGCCCTCAAAGGCCTTAGGCATCACGCGGGAATTCAAGATAGATTTCGAAGGCGTTGCCACCTTTATAGAAGAGACATATAACAATGCCGACTCCACCTCCCTGCGACGATGGGCAAAGGATTATATGGACAAGATTACCTGCCCCGAATGCGAAGGCTCCCGACTTAGGAAGGAATCCCTTTATTTCAAACTCGACGGCCAGAATATTGCTGAACTGTCTCAGATGGATATCAGCGACCTCGCGGAATGGTTTCACGATCTAGAAAGCAGAATTTCAGAAAAACAGCAGAAGATAGCTTCTGAAGTCATTAAGGAGATTAAGGTAAGACTTCAGTTCCTGGTTGATGTGGGACTGAATTACCTGTCCCTGAACCGCGGTTCCAAATCCCTTTCCGGAGGGGAAGCCCAGCGCATCCGCCTGGCTACGCAGATTGGATCTCAACTGGTAGGTGTCCTATATATATTGGACGAACCAAGTATCGGCCTGCACCAGCGAGACAACGAAAAACTGATCAATTCCCTCGAATCCCTTCGCGACTTGGGAAATTCCGTAATAGTAGTGGAACACGACAAGGATATGATCGAGAGAGCCGATTATGTCATTGACATAGGACCGCGCGCGGGGCGTCACGGAGGAGAGATTATCAGTGAAGGGACTCCCGAAGAGATCAAAACACATAATACCATCACCGCCTCCTATCTCAATGGCAGCATGCAGATCGAGGTGCCAAAGAAGCGAAGAAAAGGCAACGGCAAGCACATAGAACTTAAGGGAGCTACAGGTAACAACCTGAAGAATGTGGATATCTCCATTCCCTTGGGTAAAATGATTGCAGTAACAGGAGTCTCGGGAAGTGGAAAATCAACCCTCATCAATGAGACCCTGTATCCCATCATGAATGCCCATTATTTTAATAGCGTAAAGGTGCCTAAACCCTATAAAAGCATCAAGGGTCTGGAACATATAGACAAGGTGATAGATGTCAACCAGTCCCCCATCGGAAGGACACCCCGGTCGAATCCTGCTACCTATACTGGAGTTTTTTCTGAAATAAGAAATTTGTTTGCCAAAGCCCCGGAAGCCCTTATAAGGGGATATAAACCCGGAAGGTTCAGCTTCAATGTTAAAGGCGGAAGATGCGAAACCTGTAAAGGTGGCGGCCTGCGGGTCATCGAGATGAGCTTCCTTCCCGATGTATACGTGGAATGTGAGACCTGCCAGGGCAAACGCTTCAACCGTGAAACCCTGGAGATCCGCTACAAAGGAAAATCGATTTCCGATGTCCTGGACATGACCATCAACGAGGCTACCCCCTTCTTCGAGAATATTCCGAAGATCTACCGGAAGCTGAAGACCATTCAGGACGTAGGGCTGGGATACATATCGCTGGGGCAGCAAAGCACCACCCTCTCGGGAGGGGAAGCCCAGCGCATCAAGCTGGCGACAGAACTTTCCAAACGCGATACCGGGAACACTTTTTATATACTCGATGAACCCACCACGGGGCTACATTTCGAAGATATCAGAGTTCTGCTGGAGGTGCTTAACCGACTTACAGACAAAGGCAATACCGTACTGATCATTGAACACAATCTCGATGTGATAAAGGTTGCCGACTATATAATTGATATAGGATACGAAGGCGGAAAGAACGGCGGAGAGGTTGTAGCATCAGGTACTCCCGAGGAAGTTGCGAAACATAAGAAAAGCTACACGGCGCATTTCCTCAAAAAAAGAATTAATTTAGCGACAATTGAAAATAAAATATGAGAACTGAGGCAAGAAATAAAAGCTGGAATGAGATTAAAACGAACGACTCCTGGGCCATTTTTAAAATTATGGGGGAGTTTGTCAATGGTTACGAGAAATTAAGTCAGATTGGTCCCTGCGTTTCGATCTTCGGGTCGGCCAGAACCAAACCAGATCATAAATACTACAAATTGACAGAGGACGTAGCCAAAAAGATCGTCGACCACGGCTATGGTATTATTACCGGAGGAGGTCCGGGGGTTATGGAAGCAGGAAACAAGGGAGCTCACCTTGCAGGAGGAACCTCTGTAGGACTGAATATCCACCTGCCTTTCGAACAACACGACAACCCTTATATAGACAGCGACAAGAATATCAACTTCGACTACTTCTTTGTTAGGAAGGTAATGTTCGTGAAGTATTCACAAGGCTTTGTGGTAATGCCGGGAGGTTTTGGTACCCTTGATGAACTATTTGAGGCAATCACCCTCATCCAGACGCATAAGATAGACAAATTCCCAATAATCCTGGTGGGAAGAGATTTCTGGGGAGGCCTTATCGACTGGGTAAGGACTACCCTGCTCGACAGCTTCCAGAACATCAGCGCTGGAGATATCGACCTGGTACAGGTGGTGGATACTGCGGAAGAGGTGATAGAGATCCTGGATAAATTCTATGAGGAATACAATCTGAGCCCGAATTTCTAATCCGGAATCAGAAAACAATACAATTCAGGGGGCCTTTTTGGCCCCTTTATCTTTTTAAATAGAGTACAAAAGCTTCTGATACGATAAGAACCCCAATGCTATCAGCTCCTGATCTCAGCCCTAATTCAGCCCGACCTCACCCCTTGTTCACCCCCTCGGGAAGGGGTCAGATACGGGTGAGCAAGGGGTGAGCTAGGGGTAAGCTACGGCTTAGGTAGGGAGCTGGTAGACAAATGGCAATACCAACAGCCCTCACCGCCACCTCCTAAGATTGTACTAAATTTTAATGGGTATTTGATTTAAATTTATATCTTGACCCACGGCCTAAATTACTGCTCAACCCATTGAACACCTTTATCCAAAGACATTTTTTAAGCTTCCTCTTTTTCCTGGGAACTGCTACCGCCATGGCTCAGAATTCAGTAAATGTGAGAGCCGTCCTTATAGATTCCATCAAGACTTTTGAGATAGAACAGGAAATCATTTTCCAGAACACCAGCAATGACAGTCTGCAATTTCTCTATCTCAGTGACTGGATCAACGCCTTCAGCAACAAATCCACTCCCCTTGCGAAACGCTTTTCAGAAGAATACTATCGCAAATTCCATTTCGCAAGAAAAGAGGAATGGGGGCATACCACGCTACAGAAACTCAGCAGTTCTGATTCCACCGGGCTGGACTGGGAACGGCCCGAGAGTATGCCCGATATAGTGAAGGTGGAACTGGATTCGATTCTGCTTCCCGGGGAGCAGTACAAACTTTTGCTGAAGTACAGGCTTAAGATCCCTCACGAGGAGTTTACCGGAAATGGCTATGCCTCCAACGGCAATTATAAACTCCGCTACTGGTTTCTGGTGCCCGCGGTTTACGACGGAAAATGGAACGTTTACAGCAACAAGAATCTCAACGATCTTTTCATTCCCCCTCTTGACATTGATCTTGAACTCGACATCCCCACCTATCTGGCGAGCATTTCGGCCCTTCATACTGAAAGTATAGACAGCAGGCCTGAGGAAAACCGAAAGACCATTCATCTCACTGGCGAGGACCAGCTTGAGACTAAACTCTATCTTACCCGCAATTACGCCTTTGATGAGATTGAGACCGATCATTTCAGGATCATCACCAATATGGAAGACGATGGACTCTCCCCTCCCCTTAAGGATCTTATGGTCAACCGGGTGGCAGATTTTCTGCAGCAGCGGCTGGGGCAGTATCCTTTTGATATAATGCTGGTCACGCAGGAGGACTATTCCACCAATCCATTCTACGGCCTCAATCAGCTGCCAAAATTCATTCGTCCCTTTCCCGATGGTTTCAACTACGATCTGAAACAGCTTAAAACCATTACGGGAAATTATCTGGAAAACTCCCTGCAGCTGAACCGCAGAAAGGAAAAGTGGGTCTTTGATGCCATTCAGACCTATCTGATGATGGAGTACATCGATACCTATTATCCTGATATGAAACTGTTGGGTACCTTGAGCGAGATCATCGGCATCAGGTGGTTTCACGCGGCAGATCTCAAATTCAATGACCAGTACAGCTTCTTTTACCTTCATATGGCGAGAAACCACATGGATCAGCCTTTGACCTCCTCCCGCGATTCCCTTGTGAAATTCAACAATACCATTGCTTCCGCCTATAAGGCCGGGGTCGGGATGAAATATCTGGAAAGTTTTCTCGGGGACAATTCGATTTCTGCTTCTATCAAGGAATATTACAATGCTTCTTTACTTGAAAAGACCAGTGCAGAAGATTTTCAGGAGATCCTTAAGAAGAATGCTGCCAAGGATATTAATTGGTTTTTCGAAGATTATATTGCAACCGACGAGAAGATAGATTTTAAGATCAACAGCGTTCGCCGCAAGGGAGATTCGCTGGTTGTTGTGATAAAAAACAAGACCGAAAACGGTATGCCAGTCACCCTCTATGGGCTTGATAATAAAGAGATCGTGTTTAAGACCTGGGTAGAAGATATTCGTGACAAGAAAACGGTAAGCATCCCCAGGGAAGGGATCTCAAGACTGGCTCTTAATTATGAGGGGGTGATTCCGGAAATCAACCAGCGGGACAATTACCTGGGAGTGCGTACACTACTGGACAAGCCCATTCAATTCCGCCTGCTGAAGGATGTGGAAGATCCCAGATACACCCAGTTCTTTTTTATGCCCGAGCTTCAGTTCAACCTGTACGACGGGGTTTCATTCGGCCCTAAGATCTACAATCAGACCCTGCTCAGCAAGAATTTTAATTATGCAGTAACGCCCTTATACGGTTCAAAAAGCCAGACCCTGGTGGGGGGTGCAGGTTTTTCGCATCGCATCCAGTTTGACGACCAAACCCTTTATTCCATGACCTTTGGTGCCAGTGCCAACCGCTTTTCCTATGGCTACAACCTCTTCTATGAAAAGTTCACCCCTTTCTTCAGTTTGGCTTTCAGGGAATCGAACCTTCGGGAGAACAAAAGACAGTATTTAATGGTGCGGAATGTGAATGTCTACCGCGACCAGAATCTAATACGGCCCCTGGAGGTTCCCGACTACAGCGTGTTCAATATTAACTACCGTTACAGCAATCCCGGAATGGTGGATCATCTTACCGGAAATGTGGATTTTCAACTTTCGGGCCAGTTCAGTAAATTTTCTGTTACTGCCGAATACCGGAAGCTTTTTAAGAACAACCGACAGATCAACCTGCGGTTCTTCGGCGGAACATTCCTATATAATGACCTTACCAATTCAAATTATTTCAGCTTCGCCCTCGACAGGCCCACTGATTATATGTATGACTATAATTACTACGGAAGAAGCGAGACCAGCGGACTCTTCAGCCAGCAGATCATCATGGCTGAAGGTGGATTTAAATCGCAGCTGGAACCAGAATTCGCAAACCAGTGGCTCACCACAGTGAACGCGAGTACCAATTTGTGGAAGTGGATCTATGTGTATGGGGATATGGGGCTTCTGAAAAATGAAGACCGTAACGCCCAGTTCGTATATGATTCAGGGATCAGGTTAAGCTTCATCGCCGACTATTTCGAGGTTTTCTTTCCAGTGTATTCCAATCTTGGCTGGGAAATAAACCAGGAGAATTACGATCAGCGGATCAGGTTCATTGCCACCCTCGACCTGCCTACCCTCTTCGGACTGTTTAAAAGGGAATGGTACTAAATTGAAAATGAAACGCATTTGGAATAATCGTTCAATTTCGGAAAAGCCTTTTTACATTTATTTAGTTTTGATCTTCCTATCCGGTTTTTTTTGAAAAAAAATCAGTCATTTGCAGTTCGAGCCGATGAATTATTATTTTTGACCGCTTTTATTGCATTGTGATTGCTCTTTGTTTTTGTTACATTTGTGCTTATTATAAAATATGATCATGCAAGCTGAAACCTCATCAAAAAATTCCATTTCCTTCGAAGATTTTAAAACCCAGATCATTGAAGATTACAAACTGGCTGTAACCAGCAGAGAGTGTAGTTTACTGGGGCGCAGGGAAGTACTCACTGGGAAGGCAAAATTCGGGATCTTCGGCGATGGAAAAGAGGTTCCACAACTTGCATGGGCGAAGGCTTTTAAGGACGGTGATTTTCGTTCAGGATATTACCGGGACCAGACTTTTATGATGGCGATCGGGGCACTCACGATCCAGCAGTTTTTTGCGGGATTGTATGCCACCTGCGATATAGAGAAAGAACCTATGTCGGCGGGAAGACAGATGGGCGGGCATTTCGCTACCCACAGTCTGAATGAAGATGGCACCTGGAAAAACCTTACAAGGCAGAAGAACTCCAGTTCCGATATCTCCCCTACCGCCGGGCAGATGCCACGCCTGCTGGGACTCGCCCAGGCTTCAAAGATCTACAGGAACGTTGAAGGCATAGATGCAGAGAATTTCTCGGTCAATGGAAACGAAGTCGCCTGGGGAACCATTGGAAATGCCAGCACCAGCGAAGGACTCTTCTGGGAAACCATCAATGCTGCCGGAGTACTGCAGGTACCCATGGTGATGAATGTATGGGATGATGAATATGGAATTTCAGTCCACGCAAGACACCAGACCACCAAAGAAAATATTTCCGAAGTACTGAAGGGCTTCCAGAGAGACGATAATCAGAACAACGGGTATGAGATCTTCACGGTTCCAGGATGGGATTACCCTCAGCTTATTGAGACCTACGAAAAGGCAGGACAGCTGGCACGTGAATCGCATATTCCGGTGCTCATCCACGTAATTCAGCTCACCCAGCCACAGGGGCATTCCACTTCGGGATCGCACGAAAGATATAAGGATGAAGACAGGCTGAACTGGGAGCGCGAATTTGACTGTAACCTCAAAATGAGGGACTGGATCCTCTCCAGTGACATCGCTTCGGAAGAGGAACTTCAGGAGATGGAATCAGAGATCAAGAAAGAAGTCAGAGAAGCTAAAAAAGCCGCCTGGGAGGCTCATATTTCACCTATTAAGCAAAAACAGAAGGAAGTGCTCACGCTGCTGGAGAACGTATCTAAAAACAGCGCTAATGGCTCCAAAATTTCTCCTGTCATAAAAGAACTAAAAGAAAACAGGGAACCCCTGAAAAAGGATCTGCTTTCTGCTGCCCGAATGGCTCTCAGATATGTCATCAGGGAACAGAGAACTGAAAAAGCTGATCTGATAAACTGGATTGAAACTTTTACCAGAGATACTCAGGCGCAGTACAGCTCCTATCTCTACAGTGAATCTGCCAGGAAGGCAGAAATGGTAGCAGCGGTGGAACCCACCTATGCCCCCGATGCCGAAGAGGTGGATGGACGCCTTGTGCTGCGGGAGAATTTCGACAGGATCTTTGGGAATCATCCCGAGACCCTCATCTTCGGAGAAGACACCGGGGAAATTGGGGATGTGAACCAGGGGCTGGAAGGCCTTCAGGCGAAATATGGGGAGCTGCGGGTTGCAGATACGGGAATCAGGGAAGCCACAATTTTGGGGCAGGGCATCGGGATGGCGATGCGAGGGCTCCGGCCTATCGCTGAGATCCAGTATCTCGATTATATTCTATATGCCCTTCAGATCATGAGCGACGATCTTGCGACCCTGCAATACAGGACTGCCGGAAAACAAAAGGCGCCGCTGATCATAAGAACCCGAGGACATCGCCTTGAAGGGATCTGGCACAGTGGCTCCCAGATGGGAGGCCTGTTGCACCTGCTGCGAGGAATCCACATCCTTGTGCCCCGCAATATGACCAAAGCCGCAGGATTCTACAATACCTTACTTGAAGGAGATGAGCCCGGACTTATCATCGAATCCCTGAATGGATACAGGCTGAAGGAAAAACTGCCAGACAACCTTGGCGAATTCCGAACTCCCATTGGAGTTGTGGAAACCGTAAAAGAAGGAAAGGATATTACCCTCGTTTCCTATGGTTCCACCCTCCGACTGGTAGAACAGGCTGCAACAGAACTAATGGAATTCGGAATTGATGCAGAGGTTATCGACCTGCAGTCGCTCCTTCCGTTCGACCTGAACCACGACCTGGTAAAGAGCCTTGCCAAAACAAACCGATTGCTGGTAATAGATGAAGATGTACCCGGAGGGGCTTCTTCCTTTATCCTGAACAAGATCCTGGAAGAGCAGAATGGCTGGATGCATCTCGACAGCAAACCCCAAACGCTCACTGCCAAAGACCACAGGCCCGCCTACGGTACCGACGGGGATTATTTCTCAAAGCCTTCAGTTGAGGATATTTTTGAAAAGGTGTACTCTATCATGCACGAGGCAGATCCTGCAAATTTCCCCGGTCTCAAATAGATCTGCGATTTATCGCTTCTCCCACACGATTTTTATTCAGCGGGATCTGCGAATTCAATCAGCGTGATCTGCGGGAAATCCCGTACCCATACGGCTGGGAATCGCATCTCTCCGGCAATTGTTGAAATTACCGCCAGGCAAAGTGTGAAAAGGTCACCCCGGTGAAACAGTCATCGGCGCATCCAATGGGTACAAAACCACAAAGGTTCATTATCTTATCCCCATTGGTGTCAAAATAGATCCGGTTGTTCTCCTCATCCACCACCAGGTATTCTGAAGCACAGATCTCATATAGCGCATCTATGGTAAGAGGCCTGGCTCCTTCGGAGTTCTTTCCCACCTCCGGGCCGATTTCAGAATAAACTTCCTGCTCTTCTACCTCCCCTGTATTGGGGTCCATAAAGACGGTGTGGAAGGTTCTTTTCATCACCTGCCCATTGTCAATGCTCATAAGAGTTCGATTTCCGTGCCCGGTGAAGGACATAACCTCCAGCGCATAATCGTAGGAATTCCCATTTTCCTGTTTCTGTTTCTGCCAGCTGGTCTTGCTTTCAATATAAGAGACCCCGCTCTCACCCCTCACACTCAAATGTGGCGCAAATGCTTCCTCCAGTCCACAGGAACCAACGACCAGAGCCAGTAAAATTGCGATCGGAAAAAGTCGTTTTGTTATCATAACTGCGGATTTAAAGGTTAATCCGCAAGATACAAATTTACATTCCTGATTCTAAGTCCTTTAACTTCAATTTACATCCAGGCAGTATTACCTGTCTCGATCTTGAACAATAAGTAGTTCATCAGGGATTTTGCCTCATTTTCGTCAATAAAAGGAAAGGAAACATCGCCTCCCGCAGTATGGAAGATGATATTCACCAGCCGCCTCTCTTTATACCAGAGGGGCTGTGAAATGGAAACTGACTGCAGCTTGTACATTTCCATGATCTGTTTCTTTCGGATCCATACTCCGGAATTCTTCACAAGGAAATTCTCTGAAATGGATAGTTTAAGTGACCTGAAATAAAGCATCTGAAAACCAGTCATTAACAGGAGGTAAAAAATAATTGCTGCCACTGCCCATTCCAGGCTTAGGGAGTAGGAACTGAAAAGCAGGATCAGGGAGGCGAGGATCAAGGGCAGAACGCCCCTTGATATCCTTCGGAAAAGCACCAGCCTGTGGGGTCGAAGGTATTTTTCTTCAGAAACGGGAGTGGAATATAGATAACTTTCCACCTGCTTAACGATCTGTGCCGGCATCCCCGGGATCTGGATCGTATCTTTCCTGAGGTCATCCCCACTGCGGGCAAGGGCGATCTTCAGTTTATAGAGGTTCAGCTTCCTCTGAATGGGATTTGTCAGCACCTGCAGCAATTGAACCCTTTCCGCCCGCAGGGTGACCCTGGTGTTTTCCCGAAGGCCCATTTCCAGAGTTAATCCTGCGGGAGTCTTCTTAAGTTCCAGATTGTAGTATTTGATAAAGGTTTCTCCCAGCGTGATCAGCATTCCAACCAGGATCAGCAACAGGATAAGAACTACGGCAGAAGCCAGTTCCATCAGGTAAAGATCGGGCGTGGGCAACAGCTCTTCGGTGAATTGCAGCTGTTCCCTCAGGGAAAAATAAAATGCCAGCAGGATGGCCAGCCCTCTGAAATAGTTGGAGGTGAACCCAAGCTTCAGCAGCGTCTTTATGCTGATCTTATGCTCCCACTCCGTTATAGTCTGCTCTGCTCCCTCCTCCGGGGAAGGATCTTCCTCCTGCAGATCCGCTGAGGGCTGCCGTGAAGTCTGCGTCAATTGCATCAGCAGCTCTCCCAGGCTGTCGGCCTGTGCTTTTGAAAGAGCCTTTATCTCTACCTCCTTGTCCTTGCTTCCGGCAGTATCGATCACCACGCTGTAGACGCCTATGAGCCTCTGCAAAAGATTCCTCTTGAAATTCACCTGCTGGATCTTGTTATAAGGGATACTAACAACTTCAGAAGAAAATACCCCTTTCTCCAGGACGAACTCCTCCTTGTGTTCATCGATATAGAACCGGAACTTCAGGTAAGAGAGCACACTGTAGCCCAGGGTGAGCAGAAGGAGGACGATGAATCCGAGGATGGAATAGAAAATGATCCGTTCATTGATCTCCCTTACAAAAAGATACACCCCCAGCACCCAGAAATTACGGATTAACTGGAATAGCGATGCAGAAAATATCAACAGGATCCCTGCTACCGACTGCCGCTGTGGTTTAAAGAAATTTAGGTCAGACATGTTGGGTGATTCGGGCAGAAAGGTTTTCCTTCAGCGAGGCTGCCAGTCCGGGCGTAAGTCCGGGGATGGAAATGTCACTGCCGGACCCTCCTGCGGTAAAGATCTCCAGAGTTGAAAGTCCCAACATTTTATCCAGCATCCCCCTCTGGGTGGAAACGTGCTGGATCCTGTTAAAGGGCACCACGGTTACCTTCTCAAAGAGAAACCCGCGCTTGAAGATAATATCCCGCTCCCGTACTGCATAACCGCTGCGCTTCTGCCATTGCCAGTTGCTGATGTAACTCCAGAGGAAGATAAGCAGCAGCAGGGCGATGACAAGTGGAAAATATCCGTTGTAGATCTCTCCGAAAAAGTAGAAGATGCCTCCCGCTATTCCCAGGAAGACCAACAGAGAAATACTGGTGGAAATATTGCTTTTTACAAGCTGCTTTGGAGAGAGCCGTTCATACGCCACCTCCTCCACCAGCGGAATGGAGGAAACCGGTACCTGCTGGTTCCTGAAGGTTTCGGGAATTATGGGATCCATTTCTTCTCGAAGTTGGGTTTCCTTTTTTCAAGGAAGGCATTTCTGCCCTCTTTCGCTTCCTCTGTCATATATGCAAGTCGCGTAGCCTCTCCCGCGAATACCTGCTGCCCAACCATCCCGTCATCGGTAAGGTTCATCGCAAACTTCAGCATCTTTATGGAAGTCGGAGATTTCGCAAGTATCTCCTGCGCCCATTCGTAGGCAGTATCTTCCAGTTCATCGTGGGGAATGACAGCATTCACCATCCCCATTTCGTAGGCTTCCTGGGCGGAATAATTCCTTCCAAGGAAAAAGATCTCCCGCGCTTTCTTCTGCCCGACCATCTTGGCTAAATAAGCAGAACCGTAGCCCCCGTCGAAGCTGGTTACATCGGCATCAGTTTGTTTAAAGATGGCGTGTTCCTTACTCGCCAGGGTAAGATCGCAGACAACGTGAAGGCTGTGCCCTCCCCCTACAGCCCATCCGGGAACAACTGCAATGACAGCCTTGGGCATAAATCGTATAAGTCGCTGCACCTCCAGGATGTTGAGTCGATGCATTCCGTCTTCCCCTACGTAACCCTGGTGCCCCCGGGCCTTCTGGTCTCCCCCGCTGCAGAAGGAATAGACGCCGTCTTTGGGAGAAGGCCCCTCTGCAGAAAGCAGCACTACCCCTATGGAGGTGTCTTCCTGGGCATCATAAAAGGCTTCGTAAAGCTCTTTGGTGGTTTTTGGGCGGAAGGCATTCCGCACCTCGGGCCGATTGAAGGCTATCCGGGCTACCCCGTTGCATTTCTTATAGGTGATATCCTCGAATTCCCTGGCAGTTTTATAGTCGGGTTTGATCATGATTTAAAATTTAAAGTAAAAATAGGCTTTTTTAACTTTTAAGGCCGGTTCCGCTGGGCAAAATCTTCGCATTATGCTGGTCTTCCCTGGGCGAGTTCCTTTCGGGCGCCGATCTTCAGATCGGCATACGGGGATCTGAAGATCCCCACCCGGTGGCGCTGCGATCTGAAGATCGCACGCAGCTAAACGTATTTACTTTTGAAAAATCCTTACCTTTCGCACTGTTTTTGAAGATGACGATGCAACAAATCCCAAAACCTTAAACAGCCCCCTATGAAGAACCTTTTCCTTCTGTCACTCATCTTCTGCCTCTCCCTCCCTGCGGCAGCCCAGGAGAATTCCTCAAAGGAAGTGTATTTCCATATCGGAACCAGGGATGCTACCCCTGCCCTTTCCCGATTGACTCCCGTTATTCCTGAAAGCCATTTTAACCTTAGCGATCCCAATATTTTTCAGAAAGATGAGGAAAGGCAGATAAACATGCTGGGGATCGTGGAGCGCGAGCGAAGGCTCAAGGAAAGTATCGCGGAATACGACACTCCCTCATTCTATAACCAGAAAAAAGAAGGAAGCCTGCAGATCTCAGATAATGTGTACCTCTACAACAGGGCTTCCAATTACGACTACTACACCGGAAAGCTGAAGAATCCTGTTTACCAGGAGATGGAGGCCCATCTCTTCAACGACTTCTACCGATATCAATACAGCCGCAGGAACCTTTATTTCTCCCCTTTTAC
>CBFGYW010000020.1:0-12644 GCA_965653085.1 uncultured Salinimicrobium sp. | reverse complement strand
ATAAGAGAAAGGGAAGAATTTCAGGACCTGATGAGACATCAGGTGGAGGTCGACCTGTCCCTATAGGTGCTCAGGATTTAAATTCAGAAGCCTTCTGTTTTTCGAGGTGGTATACATCTTTCCACTGCCATCCCGCACTCTGTAAGGAAGCATTCATCGCTTTGTCAGCTCTGGGCTGTTGTGGGTATGTTAGGCTGTATCTGGTCCAGAATTGTCGATGTTGCTGAATTTCTTCAGGATCGTAGAAATATTCGTCTTGCTTTTCCAGCCCCAGGTCAATATAATTGACGATGGTGGCAATGATACTTTTGATCTTCAGGGCCTGCCTGCTTCCCCTTTCGAACTGAAAGCCAAGAACAGTGAGCACCTCGTATAACCTTACCAGCTGCAGCTCCAGAGCATCCTCCTTTTTTTCGGAAAGATAATATTGTACAATGGGGAAAAATATGTAATTGCTGGAATTCCTGATGATCATCTCTCGGATGGAATTTGTATTTCTGATCAGAAGATTTGCCCCTTCCGGAGTAATGACCGAATTGTAGATCTCATTTATATCATTTCCGAAGGTGGAGATATAAATTGCGAGCTGTTTTTTCTGAAGTACCGTATTTACAACTGAGATCATATAGGTGAGGGCGGTAGTGAGAAGTATGAAGCCCGAAAAGGACAGAAAGGTAGTGATGAGCCTGCTGATGCTGTTTCCCGGAACAAAATCCCCTATTCCTAATGTTGAGATCACGAATCCTGAATAATAAAGGCGTTCCAGCAGGGTTGCAGGGACTTTGGAGTCGGAAGTGATGACCATATCAGGAGAGCTTACATAAATGATCAGGGTACCAAGGAACAGCATCATCAGCCAGAAAAGAGTTGTTAGGAGCAGGTGCAGGATTCCAGAATATTTAAAAATAAAACTGTTTCTATTTTTTAAGATCGCCTTTCCCAAGAGCCAGTTAATTTTTCCCGTCATCCATCCGAATCCCTGGCCTGAGAGGGTGGTGTGAAAGAAGTCGAGGAAGGTAAAGATCAAAATTAGAAAACCAAAGCTCAAGAGCAAAATTTCCATGAATAGAAGTTAGGAAAAAGGCTGATAACTTTTGCGTCTATTCACTTAAAATTAGCTTAATAAATGAGCGTTGCTTTCGGATGTAGGTGAAATTCAGTACCTTATTATAGGATATTTCATTTTAAACCTGTGCCATGGCGACCATCATTTCAAATTTTATAAATCAACAGGATTTCAGTAGCAGTACTCATTTCCTTCCTCTTGAAAAGGCGGGGGACCTGGACCCCTTGATAGAGAAGATAGGGGATTCAAAATATGTCCTTTTGGGCGAAGCGAGCCATGGCACTCACGAATACTACACCTGGAGGGCTGAAATCTCAAAGCGGCTCATCGCAGAAAAGGGTTTTTCATTTATTGCGGTAGAAGGGGATTGGCCCGACTGCTATAAGATAAACCGGTGGATCAAGGATCTTCCTAATTCCGGAAATTCTATTAAGGAGGTACTGCAGGAGTTCAATCGCTGGCCCACCTGGATGTGGGCCAATTGGGAAATTGCGGCTTTTGCTGAATGGCTAAAGGGATATAATTCATCACTCGAGATGAAGGACCGTATCGGGTTCTACGGTCTTGATGTATATAGTTTATGGGAATCCCTAGAGACCCTGGTCTCTTATCTCGAGAAGGAAGATCCCGAAACAGCTGTGCTGGCTCGTGATGTTGCGGCGTGTTTTGAACCTTACAAAGCCAACGATTCCTATGTCACTGCTTATAGAGGGATTCGTCAGAAATGCAAGGATGAGGTGCGGCAGCTGCTATTTGAGGTCCGTCAGAATATTAAAAAATATGATGATGAACCCGAAGCCGGGCTGAATGCGGAGCTGAATTCTCTGGTGATGAAGAATGCAGAGAACTATTATGAAGCCATGGCGACTTTCAATAATTCTTCCTGGAATGTAAGGGATACTCACATGGTAGAAACTTTAAACACCCTGATGGACTTCCATAAGCAAGACGCCAAGGTCATCGTATGGGAACACAATACTCATATTGGGGATGCACGAGCTACTGATATGGCGGCCGACGGAATGCATAATGTAGGACAGCTGGTAAGGGAACAGCACCAGAAGGACGGGGTTGAGCTTGTAGGTTTCGGATCTTATAAAGGTTCAGTAATAGCAGGGGAATACTGGGGTGGTGATATGAAGAGGATGAAGCTGCCTCCTGCTATAGACAATAGTGTTGAAAAGATCTTACATGAACTGTCACCTCAAAATAAGTTGTTGATCTTTGAGGATGGCTCGGTTTTGAAGGAGGTTTTCCAGGAAACCCTTGGGCATAGGGCCGTAGGAGTGGTTTACGATCCTGATTACGAAAGAGTAAATTATGTTCCCTCCGTTATGTCTGATCGCTATGATGCTTTCTTATTCATAGATGAAACAAAAGGAATTTATCCTTTGAAAATTTCTCCTGATGGACACAAAACACCTGATACCTATCCGTTTGGCATTTAGCCAGAAGGCATGACATCTTTGATTAAAATAATTACGGCATGAACATAGAAATCCTTGGAACTAGAGCAAAGATCACACCTTCAGCTCCTGGATATAGTAACCATACCGGATTCCTTATAGACAATTGTATCCTTCTGGAAGTAGGGGAGAAAAGTTTTCTTGAATGCAAGCCGCAGGCCATAGTGTTTACACATTTTCATCCAGACCATGCTTTCTTTGTTTCTGACAAAGAGTCTTTTAAACCGAAAATCCATCATTTTGGTCCGGAAGGCCATGAACTTGTACCAGGCCTGAAGATTAATTAGAAGGAAATCAGGCTCGAGGGTTATTTTTTTATTCCAGTTCCTGTAATTCATGCCCTGCGGCTGAAATCTTTGGGTTATATCGTAGAAAAGGATGGTAAGAGAGTTTTTTTCACTGGAGACGTGGCGTGGATAGAGAAATCAGATCTTGAGAAGGTTGGAAAGGTTGATCTTATTGTTACTGAGGCTACATTCCTGAAGAAAGGAGGACGGATCAACAGAAAAAGAGACCGGATATTTGGTCATACTGGCATCCCGGATCTCATTAGACTGCTGGGCCCACATTCTCCTAGAATCGTCTTTACTCATTTTGGGGAATGGTTCTATGAAGAGCTGGAAAAAGGGCCAGATAAGATTAAAAAACTTCAAAGGGATGGGCTGGAGCTGATTCCAGCTCACGATGGATTTACCATTGAAGTCTAAGTTTGCTATTCGAACATTTTCTTCAACTGCATCGCGTTTTCCACTGCGTTGGCGCCTAGGTCGTTATTAAAATATACATACACCTCTTCGAGCCCTGCCTCAAGGATTTTATGATTCCAGATTTTCAGTTGTTCTGAAGCATAGTAGTAGTCATACCAGTTTTTCCCTTCCCCGTGAAAGCGGATGTAGCCCAATTTGTTTGTGGTGATAAGGTCGTCCGGGAAATCAGGGCTCGATATGGAACAGAAGCTAATGTTATAGCTGGAAAGGATCTCGTAAACTTCGGGATGGTACCAGGACAGATGCCTGAATTCGATCACATTTTTATCTTCTGAATTTAATACTTCACAGAAATTCTTAAGTCTCTCATCATCCCGGTGGAGATTGGGAGGCAGCTGCCATAAGATACAGCTGAGTTTATCCTCAAGAAGATGCGCCGCCCGCTGGAAATCCTGCACGCTTTCCGAAACGTCCTTTAGTTTTTTCATATGGGTAACATATCTGCTGCCCTTTAAGGTAAAATTGAAATCTGCAGGCGCGGTTTCTTTCCAGCTGATGAGGTTAGAGTCCCGGGGAAACCGGTAAAAGGTATTGTTTACTTCGACTGTATTGAACTTCTGAGAATAATATTCTAGCCAGTTCTTCTGAGCCAGCTTCTCTGGATAGAATTTACCCCGCCAGTCTTTATAATTCCACCCGGAGCAGCCTATGAACAATTTCATTATTTCTCCTGTTGGCAGGATGGACAGAAATAGGTGCTCCTCCCTGAAACTGTTGTTTTTTCCACTTTGCCTTGGCACTTAGGGCAATCAGCTCCTTCTTTTCTGTCTGGTACGAGATAATCGGCCGGAAGTTCTGATCGTTCCCCATCATGTTTAATTATTGTTCTAAGCACCTTTCCCATTTGGGTATAAACGTCCCGTTTTTCTGCATCTGTTAGTTTGGCTGTTGAGGATTTGGGATGAATATTGCACTGGTAAAGGATCTCATCTGCATAAACATTTCCAATCCCCGATAATTCATGCTGGTCGGTAAGCACTGCCTTGATCATTCCCTTTTTATCACTAATTATCTCCAGGAATTCCTCCAGTTTAAGATCCAAAGCGTGTTTTCCCAATGAATGTTCCTTCTGAAAATCTTTTACACCCGAAGTAAGGTAAATCTTTCCTAGTTTTCTTCTGCAAACAAAGGCGAGATGTGAATCATCCTCGAAAGTGAAAACCACATGGGTATACTTCGGCGGCTCCTGATTCTGGTAAGATTCAAGTTTACCCGTCATTCCAAAATGAAATCCGAGCCATAGATCTTCTTCAACTTTCAGAAAGAGATACTTTCCCAGCTGACGAACTTCCTTAAAGGATTTTCCTTTTATTTTTTCAAACTCCTTTTTCGGGGCCCTGAGCAATCCTGTCTGCTGAAATTCTATAGCTATAACCTTTTTGTTCAGGGAAGTCTCCTTAAGATATTTTCCCAGAATGGTAATTTCGGGTAGTTCAGGCATGTTTTTAATTTAATATTATCAAGTTAAGCATTTTATCTGAAGTTTGAATTCCGTATCTTGAAGCTTTAACTTGCTCTTAAGTCTATAATTTTTAAAATCCGGTAAATTGCAGAGAAGTTGTTTTAAGCAGGCACTGCTTACGGTACTTATTTTGTCCCTCTTTTCCGGCTGTGCCCAGAAATTCGATATGGCCCCACAAGTAGAAATTTATCAGGAGAACAAGATCATTCCGAAGGAAATATCCAAGGAAGCCAAAATTGCCTTATCATATTACCCCGAACTTGCCAAAGTAAGTATTGAGTTCAGGTTCAAGGAGAAGATCAGAAAATCCTTTATGCAGGCGCAGCCTAAATTCACGAATATCTTCCACGGAAAAGATCACCGCAGCTATTACGTCTTTATTAGCAGCAAGGTGAAAATTGAGGACAAGGATTTTACTGTGGATGACATCCCTTCAGATGTTCTGATAGGCTGGCTGGGCCACGAACTCGGACATATTGTGGATTACAGGGAGAAATCTGCCTTTGGATTAATATTCTTTGGGCTGCAATATGTAACTTCTGAAAATTATATCAAAGGTGCTGAAAAGACTGCGGATACCTATGCCGTAGAACATGGGATGGGGGATTACATTTTGAAAACCAAGAACTTTATCCTGAATCATACTGAGCTTTCTGAATCCTATAAAAACAGGATCAAGAGACTCTACCTATCGCCTGAAGAAATAGTGGTACTGGTAAATGAGCTCGAATCGGCAAAGTGAATTTCATCAATATTAAACCAGCTTCCATAGGGGCTGTCACCTCTATTATTGTGGCTTGTAACCTTTTAACATTTAAGGGGTTAACAAATTTTCTTTTGAATTTTACCCTTTGCATTTAAAGTTTCTTTCACATTTACTCTTATATTAGCCCCATAATTCCGTCTGACTATGCTAAAGAGTTACAACCGGCATTTCGAGATCTCCGAACGGAAGGTACTCCTGCGCATTTTCGATGTAGTGTGGGTGCTTTTTACTCTTTATGTAGTGGGAGTGCTCTTCAGCCTGGAATATTTCAGCATCTCAGAGGAATTCTGGAATTGGGCTTTCGTCCTTGCAATATATCTCAGCATCTTCTCAAGTATTTTTGAATTATACGATCTTCAGAAAGCGAGTCAGTTTCCCACAGTCCTTAAGAATGTGGTGCTCACAACTTCGGTGACGGTACTCTTTTTCCTGTTCACACCTTATTTCACGCCGGTGCTACCCTCGAACCGCCTGCAGATCATTTACTTCTATTTGGCTATTATTGGATCCCTGCTTTTATGGCGGTTTGCTTACATCAACCTTATTTCCTCGCCCAGGTTCTATAAGAGGGTGCTGATAATTGGAAATTCATCCGATTTTGGCCTTATTGCTGCGCAGTTGCAAAGGGCAGACCCTAACTACAGTATCATTGGTTATATAGATACTGATGAGTTAAGTGATTCCCCTAATTCAGATTCCCTGAAAAAGAATCAGCAAGAGGAGAATCCTGAAGACCTGATGACCCTTGAGAATTTCTATTCACAGGTCGGTTTGGAATACCAGCGAATGAAACGGTTCTCTTCCACTTCGGAAGTGGAAACACTAAAGCCCCCCAAGCCGGCCATGGTTAAGGAGAGCCACCAAACCTTCAGGCGCTCTTCTTATGAGGATCTATTGCCTCTTCAGCGATTTTCTTCCGAAAACCTTTCTGAAACCCTGAAACAGCATTCCATCAATGAGATCCTCATCTCCAATTCACAGGCCAGGGAATCTATCCTGCCCATATATGTGCAGCTATTCGATCTTCTGAAGAGGGGTTTTCCAGTAAAGGATTACAAAATGGTGTATGAAGAGAAGACACACCGGATTCCGGTTCAGTATATTGAAAAGGATTTTTATAAGTTCTTTTCCTTCAGCCGGAGCAACGAAAATGAATTCTACCTTCTCTGCAATCGGCTGTTTGACCTCGTGATCTCCTTGGTGGGATTTAGTCTTGGCTTACTGCTGGTGCCTTTTATTTTTATCGGAAACCTCATCGGGAATCGAGGGTCACTGTTTTACTACCAGCAAAGGGTAGGGAAACACGGAAAGCCTTTTACCATCGTGAAATTCCGAACTATGTGTTATGATGCAGAACCTAACGGGGCGCAATGGGCTCAGAAAAATGACTCCCGGGTTACCCGATTCGGGAAATTCCTGAGAAGGTCCCGCCTCGATGAAATTCCACAGTTCTACAATATCCTGAAGGGGGACATGAGCCTGATTGGTCCGCGGCCTGAAAGGCCCTATTTCGTAAAGGAACTTGCAGAAATGATCCCTTTCTACGATACCAGGCATGTTATTAAACCAGGTTTGACCGGTTGGGCGCAGGTAATGGCCGATTATGGGGATTCCCACGGTGACAGTCTTGACAAGCTGCAGTATGACCTGTACTACATCAAGCACCGGAATGTTTTTCTCGATATAACCATCCTGACAAAAACCTTAAGCACAATAATTTTCTTCAGGGGCCAATAGGCTTCTGCTCAACCTTATTTCCTTCTCCTTTTGTGTTTGATTACAGAAAAAAGGAAGATGAATAGCGCCAGGAAAAGTGCTATCCTTGCCAGATAATCTCCGTGCCTGGTATAAAAGGTCAACTCCTCGTTCAGACTCACCTGCCCCCTGAGCGTCCCTTGTTCCTCATATCCCAGGGATGACTGTATTACCCCCTTTTCATTAATAAAGGCCGAAATCCCAGTGTTGGCGCTACGCGCAACCGCCCTTCTGTTCTCCACCGCCCTTAGTTTTGCATAGCTGAGATGTTGTTTGTGCCCCTGGGTATTACCCCACCAGGCGTCGTTTGTTATGATGGCCAGAAAATTTGCTCCATTTTTTACGTAACCAGTGACGTAATCTCCATAGACCGATTCATAGCAGATTATAGGAGCCACCTGAGAGCCATTATTCAGATTGAACACACTTCGCTCCTCCTGAATGGTTTTCATCGCTACAGTGCCACCTAAATCAATCATGACATTTCCGAGGATAGGTTTCAGCACTGACTGGTATGGGAAATTCTCCACTCCCACAACCAGCTTGCTTTTATGATAGAAGTCTGCAGAATCGCTGGCGTTTACAATGAAAGCTGAATTGTAGTCGTTGTACCATACGTTCGGCCCGGTCTGATTGCTCTGGCTGGTGACAAGATTGGGATCAGTGATCTTTTCCACCATGGAGATCCCGCTTATGAAGCTCAGTCGCGGATGCTCCCGAACGAACTGGCGGGTAAAGAAGGAGGCTGCGGAATTATCAAAATCCTTGAAGTATTTGTATTCCGCAAAAACCGTTTCAGGCGCAATAACAGCCATGGTTTCATCGGTGACGGCCTCTTCAGCGAGTTCTGTGAGCAGATTCCCGATCCGGGCATCGGTAACGTTGTATTTGTCCGTATAGGGGTTTATATTCGGCTGGATGACCACTACCTCCAGACTCTCTTCACTTTCAGAATAATTATTAAAGATGAGCAATGAAATTATAATAGGAACTGCGATCAGCAAAATCGCTCTGGCCGCGCCCCGGAAGATGATTCCATTTTCCTTATATTGGGAATATAGCAGCAGTATCCTGAAAATCACCAGGTTTACCACCCATACCCACAGTGTGCCGCCGAAGGTTCCGGTGTATTCATACCACTGTACCCAGCTGATGTTTTCTGAAAAGGCATTTCCCAGATTAAGCCAGGGCCAGGAGAATTCCCAGTTAAGGTGCAGGTATTCGAAGCACATCCAGATAGATACGAGGAAAATCGAAGCATTCCTGAAATCTGTTCTTTTTGCCACGAGGTGGTAAAGCAGAAAGACAAGGGTCATAAGGAGGGAATTCACAGTTACAGCGAAAATGCCTCCGAAGGGTGTTGAGAAGTAGAGCCAATAGGTCGTATAAGCATTCCAGATAAGGAAGCAGAGGTATGCCAGGCCCAGAATTTTCCATTTTATATTTCCTGTCTGCGAAATTCTCAAGCGATATTCCACCAGTAGCAGGGGGACAAAGGCAAAAAACAAAAGAATCACGGCTCCCCCTGTTGGCCAGGCCAGGGCAAGAAGGATTCCGGAGAGCAGGGCGTAAAGTAGGTACTTCATGAGTTGAAATGAGTTTCAAAAATATGCAAAAAATACGGGTATGCCTAGGGTTAAGAATTTATGGAGGAGATGATATCACTGGAAATGTTCAGTGTTTTTCTCTATTGTCCCGTTCGCACTGTAGTTATAAAGGTAGTTTTACTAATTTTACCAAAAACCAGCCATATGAGCCTTACCAGACATATTCCAAATATTATCACCCTGTTAAACCTATTCGCCGGAACTATAGGTGTCCTGTATGCAGTAGAAGGCAATCTCGTAATGGCTGCGGTGTTTGTAGCACTTGGAATATTCTTTGATTTTTTTGATGGCCTGGCAGCCCGAATGCTGGATGTGAAGAGTGAATTGGGCCTGCAGCTGGATTCTCTGGCAGATATGGTTACCAGTGGGGTGGTGCCTGGAATTGTAATGTTTCAGCTGTTGTCAAAGGCGCTGCCCGGGGGGGAAGTAGGCCCGACAGACTGGACCGATGGTTCTGACCTTCTAATCTGGGAGTTTCCCACTCTGGCGCTGATCGGACTGTTTATCACCCTGGCTTCCTGTTACAGGCTGGCGAAATTCAACCTGGATGAGCGGCAGACAGACTCCTTTATTGGTTTGCCAACGCCCGCAAATGCCTTGTTGATCCTGAGCCTGCCCTTGATCCTGATCTTCCAGCCCCAGCCCTGGGTCCTGAATATTATCCTGAACGAATGGTTTCTCATTGGCCTCACCCTTTTCAGCTGTATTATGTTGAACGCAGAGATTCCCCTTTTTGCACTAAAATTCAAAACCTGGGGATTTGCCGAAAATAAGTTGCGCTACTTCTTTATCCTGCTCTGCCTGGTGTTGATCATTATTTTCCATTTTGTTGCCATCCCGCTGATCATATTGAGCTACCTGGTATTATCCCTTATTTCCAACAGTCGAAATAAATAAATAATAACAGAAGGTTCTTGCGAGGGAGAGGTAAGACATCTCATTCAAATAGCTTCAGGAATCAATCTTCTCATAACACAATTTACCATCAACGATGCGGGCGGGTTTTGTATACGGATGTTCAGGAGCCTTTTCCAGTCCCATGATGTGATTCACCTTCCATCCTCTTACTTTTAGATAATCAGAGATCAGAGAGCGATGACAGCTCCACCAGACGGCTTCAGAACACATATAGGCTATCTTTTTTACTTCTGCAGACTCCTGCAATTGTGCTGCTGCCTGCTTAAAAACGGAAGTTTCCATGTGATCAGCGTATCCTCTGAAGGATATCAGCCGCCAGGCGAGATTCCGGGAGTCTTTACTAACCTTGCGTCTGCCGCCAAGATCTTCAAGATGAAGATATTCTATCTGATGAAGAGGTAAGGTAACCTCCAAATGCTCCTTATTAAAATGAGGGTATTTTCGGGAGCCAGGGTATCTGCGGACGTCGACCAGCTGGTCTATCTGAAATGCCTGAAGCAATTCAAGAAATTCTTCCTGGGTACGGGTGGAGTGACCAATGGTCCAGATCTGTTTTTCGGGAGTCATATCCCTAATTTACAAAATCTGCAGAAATCTTTCTTAAATTTCCTCCTCCATTGGACCGGGAGATTTTGCAGGGGCCGAAAATAATTTCTTCTTCCTCAGCTCGAAATTCTGACCCAGATATACCTTCCTTACCATCTCATCCTCGGCAAGCTCTTCGGGAATTCCAGCCTTCAGGATCCTACCTTCAAACATTAGATAGGTGCGGTCTGTAATTGCGAGGGTTTCCTGAACGTTGTGGTCGGTGATCAGGATTCCGATATTCTTATCCTTCAGCTGGGCAACAATACGCTGAATATCTTCTACCGCCACCGGATCCACTCCGGCAAAGGGTTCGTCCAACAGGATGAAATTAGGATCGGTTGCAAGTGCCCTGGCAATCTCAGTCCTTCTGCGTTCTCCCCCGCTTAAAAGGTCCCCGCGGTTCTTACGGATATGTCCAAGGCTGAATTCGTCTATTAGCGATTCCATCTTCATTACCCGCTCCTTCTTTGAAAGCTTTGTAAGCTCCAACACACTCATGATATTGTCCTCAATGCTGAGTTTCCTGAAAACCGAAGCCTCCTGTGCAAGGTACCCAATACCATATTGTGCCCGCTTATACATCGGAAACTTGGTAATATCCTCTTTGTCGAGAAATATCCTTCCCCCGTTTGGCTTGATAAGCCCCACGATCATATAAAAAGAAGTAGTCTTTCCCGCGCCATTAGGTCCAAGAAGACCAACAATTTCCCCCTGGTTAACCTCCACGGAAATTCCTTTGACCACTTCGCGACCTTTGTAGGTTTTCACAAGATTTTCGGCTCTCAGCTTCATGCGATAGTGTGGAATTTTAGTTAGAGGAGATAAAGATAATATTAATTATTTTCATTGTTCCCTGTAATCCTGGGAGCAGTATTTCTAATCCGCAGTTGCCCCCCTAATCAGATTTCTGCTGAAGAATTATTTTCCAGTTCCTCCCAATATTCGTAAGCCCGTCTAAGGTGCGGAATAACAATAGTTCCCCCTACAAGGGTCGCAATACTCAGCGCTTCCATTGTTTCTTCTTTACTGATCCCCTCGTTGTAACAGGTTTCAAGATGGTATTTGACACAGTCATCGCATCGAAGTACCGTGGATGCAACTAGGCCTAATAACTCTTTTGTTTTCACATCCAGAGCCCCTTCAGCATAAGCGTTGGTATCCAGGTTGAAAATACGTTTGATGATCTTATTATTGTCGCCCAATAGCTTTTCGTTCATCTTCTGACGATAGGCGTTAAATTCTTCTACCTGATTTTTCATGTCTCTTGATTTTTCAATTTTTTAGCCTCCCTTTTTACCACCACCTTAGAAATGAGGATACTCACTTCATAGAGCACCAGTATGGGAATAGCAACAATAATCTGACTCAGAATATCTGGTGGAGTGATGATGGCTGAAAGAATTAGGACTATAACGAGGGAGATCTTACGGTACTTCCGAAGACTATCTGGGGTCACCAGTCCAATCTTAGTAAGGAAGTAAATAATTATTGGCAGTTCAAAGATAAGGCCGCAGGCAATAACTGAAGAGCGCACCAGGCTGATATAACTTCCAAGGTCGAATTCATTCAGAACTTTATCACTTACCTGATATTTCCCCAAAAAGTTGATCGATAGGGGCGTGATCATATAATATCCAAAAAGAACCCCTAGAAAGAATAACAGGGAGGAGATAAAAATAAAACCCCTGGCCGTACTGCGCTCATTGGAATACATGGCAGGCGAAATGAACTTCCAGAATTCATAGATCACATATGGGAAAGAGATAATAAACCCGGCAGTAATAGCGGTCCATACGTGAGCCGAGAATTGTCCGCCCATAGTTCTACTCTGGATAGTGAAACCCATTTCATCAAAACAGAAACCTGCTCCATCTGCACCTATCCCTGTCCAGGTGGCAAGGCGACAAAGAAGATCATAAGTGACAAAATCGACATTAGTTGGGCCAAAAAGGAGGACATCAAAGATGAAATTCTTGAGGAAAAAGGCCGCTGTGGCTGCCACCACTACGGCAAGGGTCGCCCGTATCAAGTGCCAGCGCAGGTCTTCCAGGTGGTCCAGGAAAGACATTTCATCCTGTGGGCTTTTTAATTTTTTGGCCATTTAAATAATTCCTTCTCTGATCAGATTGTGCAGGTGCACTACTCCGTAATATTTTTCGTTCTTCACAGCCAGCAGCTGTGAGATCTTGTTTTCTTCCAGAACATCCAGGGCGTCTACAGCCATGGCATCATGGGAAATGGTTTTTGGG